>NZ_JAWLCI010000010.1:12392-98823 GCF_041687215.1 Mariniphaga sp. | reverse complement strand
TTAGATTTATTTTTTTCAAAATAGTCGGTTTTTCTCTATTAAAAGTTCCATCAGCCGGGGTACGGCAAATTTTATAACATCTTCTTTTGTAACAGGAATCAGGCTTCCCCGGGGTTTAAAATCTTTATTAACTTCAATATGAATTAACCTGGCAAAAATTACCTGATGGCTGAGTATATGTTTTTGCTTGCCTGAAATATATTTGATATTATATGGAAAGCCATTTAAAAAAGATGGATTTAAAACTAGTATTTCTTTTTCGCTCAACTCATTTTCTGTTTCTACAAGAGGAAACTGATGGAGGTTCTTCCAAATATCATCTCCGGTACGTTTTTCCAGCCAGGTTTTTTCGCCTGATTCAATAAAATAGTAGTAGAAATACCGGGTGCGTTGCTTCAATTTTGGAGATTTTACCGGCAGGTTTTCCACTTGTTTTTTCTGAAAAGCAAAACATGTAGTTTTTACCGGACAAACTGAACAATCTGGTGATTTGGGAACACATTGCAAGGCGCCGAATTCCATGAGGGCCTGATTATGAAATCCCGGATTGTCGTTTGGAATTATTTCTTCTGCAAGTTTTAGAAATACCTTTTTCCCTTTTCCGCTGGCCGGTGAATCGAAAATGCCAAAATACCTCGCCAGAACACGATAAATATTCCCGTCGAGGGCAGGCCGTGGGAGCCCGAATGCGATAGATGCGATGGCTGCTGCTGTGTATGAGCCAATTCCTTTCAAAGCAAGAATATCGGTATAGTTATCAGGAAAAATTCCATGGTGTTTTTCATGAACCTCTTTTGCAGTAGCATGTAAATTGCGTGCCCGTGAATAATAACCAAGTCCCTGCCATAGTTTCAGTACCTCATCTTCATTAGCATTTACCAATTCTGTCAGAGTTGGAAACATTTTAATAAAATTGAGGTAATATGAAGTTCCCTGCTCAACGCGCGTTTGTTGAAGAATAATTTCAGAAATCCAAATTTTGTAAGGGTCCTGAGTATTTCTCCAGGGTAAATCGCGTTCATTTTTATTATACCATTTATATATTTTATATAAGAAATCATTCATTTTTTTGTAATTCCTTTAAAATCTTTCAGAAAAACAAAAATAAATTATTTGAAAAGCTTTTGGGTTATTAAATTATTTATATTTTTGCAGACCATAATAAACCGATTAATTTATTGATATTTAAATATTTTAAGACATGACAAAGGCAGATATTGTAAATGAAATCTCGAAAAACACAGGTATTGAAAAGGTAACTGTTCAAAAAACAGTGGAAGCCTTTATGGAAACCGTAAAAGATTCTTTAGCTAGTGGTAAAAATGTTTACTGCCGTGGTTTCGGTAGTTTTATAGTTAAGAAACGGGCAGAAAAGACCGCACGGAACATTTCCAAAAATACTACTATCATTATTCCGGCACATAACATTCCGTCGTTCAAACCCGCGAAAACTTTTGTGTCGAAAGTTAAAAACAACGTAAAGTAAGTAATTATGCCAAGCGGAAAAAAAAGAAAAAGACATAAAATGGCAACGCATAAGCGCAAGAAAAGATTGCGCAAAAACCGACACAAAAAGAAAAAATAGCTTTTTGTAGGGTTATTTAAGAAATAACAGATTAAACCTAAGGTAACATTATCTTAGGTTTAATCTGTTATAAATAGTACATTTGTTTTATTTAACAGTATTAATATTTAGGTTGTGAGTAGTGATTTAATTATAGACGTCACTCCTTCCGAAATTGTTATAGCATTACAGGAAAATAAAAAGCTTGTTGAATTAACCAGGGAAAAGAGCGGAGCCAGGTTTGCCGTTGGCGACATCTATCTTGGAAAGGTAAAAAAAATAATGCCAAGCCTGAATGCGGCATTTATTGATGTTGGGTACGAAAAAGATGCATTTTTGCATTATCTCGACATGGGGCCGCAATTTGCTACTCTGAATAAGTTTTTGCGAATAGTTTCTTCCAAAAAAACCAAAGTTACAACCATTTCAAAAATTCATTCCGAGCCCGATATCAATAAAGAAGGCAGGATAACAGAAATTTTGAAGGTTGGACAAAGTATTTTGGTGCAGGTGGCTAAAGAGCCAATTTCTACAAAAGGACCCCGACTTACTTCTGAAATATCGATTGCCGGACGTTTTATGGTATTAATGCCATTTAGCGATAAAGTTTCCATTTCGCAGAAGATTAAATCGAATGAAGAAAAAAGCCGCCTGAAAAAGCTTATTCAAAGTATCAAACCCCGAAAATATGGAGTAATTATACGTACCGCCGCAGAAGGTAAAAAAGTTGCCGAACTCGATCAGGAATTACGTGGTCTTGTTGATAAATGGGAAACCACTTTTCATAAATTAAAACGTGCAACCACGCCTTCCCTTGTAATTGGTGAAATGGACCGGGCCACCGCTTTGCTTCGCGATATTTATACCCCAAAATTTAACAGCATTATTGTGAATGACCAATCGGTTTGCAACGAGATAACCGATTACATAGGTAGCATTCAACCCGACAAAAAAAAGATAGTTAAACTTTACAAGGGAAGAAGGCCAATTTTCGAACATTACAGCATTGAAAAGCAGATAAAAGCTTCGTTCGGAAAAACTGTTTCTTTTAAAAATGGTGCCTATTTAATCGTTGAGCATACCGAAGCTTTTCATGTAATTGATGTAAACAGCGGGAATCGCGCAAAAACTGCAGGAGACCAGGAATCAAGTGCCCTGGAGGTAAACCTTGCAGCCTGTGTTGAAATTGCCAGACAATTGAGGTTGAGAGATATGGGTGGCATTATTGTCATCGATTTTATTGATATGCATGTACAGTCTAACCGGCAAAAGGTTTTCGACCACATGAAAGAAATTATGGCCGATGACCGTACCAAGCATAATATTTTACCGCTGAGTAAATTTTGCCTGATGCAAATTACAAGGCAACGGGTTCGCCCTGAGGAAATTATTGAAACGGCAGAAAAATGTCCCACCTGCAACGGCAGTGGAAAAATTATGCCTACCATTTTGTTTGCCGATGAGTTGGACAGTAAAGTAAAATATATTTTAAAAGATTTGAACAAGAAAAAACTGGTGATTTCTGTTCATCCCTATATTGCTGCATACCTGACCAAAGGATTGAAAAGTGTCAGAAACAGATGGTTCCTGCAATTTTATAAATGGGTGAAAATTGAATCCAATAATTCTCTCTCGTTTCTCGAATACCACTTTTACGATGAAAATATGGAGGAGATTATTTTATAAAAGAAAGCCGGTTTAAATTGCCGGCTTTTTTATAGCGGATACTTACCAATTTTTAAGGGGAACAATAGAAAATGATAATTGTTATATTGAAATATATACATTTGTAGATGTTTTTGTGAAACAAAAGAATAAAAAAAATGAAGAAACTGACTTTTATATTTTTAGCTTATTTTATCACATTTTCGGCATTTTCCCAGATTATAGAACCAATAAAATGGACGTTTGATTCCAAACAAAACGGGAAAGATGTTGAATTAATTTTTGAAGCCAGCATTGATGAAAACTGGCATTTGTACGATACCTACCTGCCGGAAGGTGGGCCAATCGCTACCCAGATAGTTTTTGAAGATTCAACGCTGTTCGATTTTGTTGGGGAACTTCAGAAAGATCCTCAGCCCGTAGAAAAGTTTGATAATATTTTTCAGCTAAATCTTCGTTTTTTTAGTGAAAGAGCTACTTTAACCCAAAATATCAGGTTAAAATCTGATAATCCGGTTGAAATAAAAGGTTACGTTTTATTTATGGGATGTGATGATGAAATGTGCCTTCCGCCGAATGAAGCAGAGTTTACTTTTCAATTTAACGGAAACAGTTCATCTCAGCAGGCTGCAATTTCCGGGAGCGGTGAAAACAGTGTTTCAGGTACAACTTCGGGTTCAGCAAGCGGACAAACGCTGTGGCTTTTTATTTTAATTTCGGCATTGGCTGGCTTTGCCGCCATTTTAACACCCTGTGTTTTTCCCATGATTCCCATGACGGTTTCATTTTTTATGCGCGGAAGCGATAACCGTGGAAAAGCTATTCGTAATGGTTTGTTTTTCGGATTGTCAATTTTGCTTATATTTTCTTTGCTTGGAGCTTTATTTACATTTGGCCTGTTTGGTCCGAATGTGGGTAATATATTAAGTACACACTGGATTCCCAACCTTTTGTTTTTCCTGTTGTTCCTGGTTTTCGCCATTTCTTTTTTCGGCGCTTTCGAAATAGTTTTGCCGAGCAGCCTGGTGAATAAAACCGATTCAAAAGCAGAACAGGGCGGATTGGTTGGTGCTTTTTTTATGGCACTTACCACGGTAATTGTTTCTTTTTCGTGCACAGGTCCTTTTATTGGTGCGTTAATTATTGAAGCTGTTCAGGACGGAGGAATGCGCCCGTTAGTCGGCATGTTCTTTTTCGGGCTGGCTTTTGCGTTGCCTTTCACTTTGCTGGCAATTTTCCCGTCGGCACTGAATAAACTGCCAAAATCGGGTGGCTGGCTGAATTCCATTAAAGTGGTTTTCGCCTTTATTCTGGTTGCTTTCGGTTTAAAATTTCTGAGCAACATCGACCAGGTTTACGGGCTCAATTTCATTAGCAGGGAAATTTATCTGGCCATTTGGATTGTATTGTTTTTCCTTCTGGGAATGTATTTTCTGGGTAAAATCAAATTTTCGCACGACAGTGATTTACCGTACATTGGAACCGGACGATTGTTTTTATCTGTAGCTACATTCACTTTTGTTATTTACCTTTTTACCGGATTATTTGGTGCTCCGCTGGCGTCCATTTCGTCATTGCTTCCGCCTCAAAGTTCAGGGCACTCGTACTTTCAGGCAGGCCCGGCAACTTCGGGGCAAAACGTTCAGAATGAACTTTGCGGACCGGCAAAATATGCAGATAAATTGCACCTGCCCCACGGTTTAAACGGCTATTTCGAATATGAACAGGGAATGGCTTGTGCCAAAGAACAGCAAAAACCAGTTTTCCTTGTATTCAAAGGTCATGCCTGTGCCAATTGTAAAAAGATGGAAAACGGGGTTTGGACAGACCCGCGTTCATTGAAGATGCTTTCTGAAGATTACGTTATTATTGCACTTTATACCGACGACAGAACAAAATTGACTGAAAATGAGTGGATTACTTCAAATGTGGATGGGAAAGTAAAAGATACTATGGGCAAAAAGAATCTTGATTTTCAGATTGATAAATATGCAACCAACAGCATCCCATTTCATGTAATTATTGAACCCGACGGTACCGAGCATAAATTAGGGGTAACTTTTGAAGAAGATGAATTTGTCTCTTTTCTAGAAAGAGGCTTATAATGAATAGAATAATGTTGAATAAAAAGCCCGGGAGATTTTTTTTCCGTGCTTTTTGTTATCATTTTTTAACACTAATTCTTTTCAACCACTTTTCATTATGAATATCTTTAAATGAATTTAATAAGAGGAAAAATGGATTTAACAAACTGGTTATTTTGGAATGTTGACACCCAGATTGATTTCGTTTATCCACGTGGAAAATTATATGTTCAGGGCGCAGAAGAATTACGTCCGCAATGGAAAGAGTTGACTGAACTTGCTAAAGAAAATTCGATAAGGGTTGTGAATACGGCAGATTATCATTACCCAAACTCTGCAGAACTTGATTCATCTCCCGATTTTGTAAATACTTTTCCTGAACATTGCATGGCTGGCACCCGCGGGGCAGATTATATAAGGGAAACAGACCCGGAGGATTCCATTATTTTCGACTGGGATAAAGAATATTTAATTACGCCCGAATTTTTTAGCAGTGCAGAACACAGGAATTTTATTATAAGGAAAGATGCATTTGATGTTTTTGACGGGAATCCGATGACAGATACTATTTTAAAACAACTGAATCCTGATACAGTTATAGTTTATGGTGTTACTACAAATGTTTGTGTGGATGCAGCAGTGAAAGGTCTTGTGAAAAAAGTTAATAGGGTTTATGTGATAAAAGATGCCATTAAAGAATTACCTAACATTCCGTTACCTTTTGATGCGTGGAAAAAAAAGGGTGTTAAGATGATTACGTTGGCGAAATTGAAAAATTTGATGGTGAAAAATTGAAGTATATTATTTTTCTTTAATTCCTCGTTGCTTCCAAAAATTTTTTTCAAGTAAGTTGCTTCGTTTTATGGTAGCACGCAGCCAGGCTAATTTTATTTCGTTTCTTTCGTTTTTACTCAATTTCCAGTTAATTTCAGGATGATTGCGTATTTTTTGCGACAACTGATATAAAACTATGGCAGCCGAAACCGAAATATTAAAACTTTCAGTAAATCCATACATGGGAATTTTCAAATACTCGTCAGCTTCATTTAAAATTGTTTCAGAAATTCCAGGTAATTCTGAACCGAAAACAATTGCTGCTTTTCCGAGTGTAAAATCAAATTCGGGTAAAAGCTGGTCGTTTATGTGTGGAGAAGTTGCCACTATTCGGTAACCCATTCTTTTTAATTCTTTTATAGCTTCCAGGCTGTTTTGTTCTTTTTGGTTGTATTTGTGCAAACTCAGCCATTTCGATGCTCCCATGGCTACTTCCCGATCAATAGTAAATTCATTTCTGTTTTCAATAATATGTATATGCTGAATACCAAAGCAATCGCATGTACGCAAAACTGCACTGGCATTTTGAGGCTGAAAAATGTCTTCCAATACTAATGTAATATAAGAAGTTCTTTGTTCCAGTACTTTTTCAAATAAATTCAATCTTTCCTCAGTAACGAATTCTGATAAATGTTTAATTAATTCTTCTTCCATTGAACAATGAATAAACTACAATAATAAAAAAAGGGAAGCAAATGCTCCCCTTCAATTTTTTCCGTATCCACCTTTTTTGATTAGGATACTGCATCAGCCAAATCGGCACCTGCTTTAAATTTCACCACTTTTTTTGCAGGGATTTTAATTTCTTTCCCTGTTTGTGGATTTCTACCGGTGCGGGCACCACGTTCACTAACTGAAAAAGTTCCAAAAGAGATAAGTGCTACTCTGTCTCCACCCTTAAGGGCATCAGTTGTTGCGCTAATAAAAGCGTCAAGAGCTTTTTTTGCATCAGCTTTCGTCAGGCCTGCTCCAGCGGCCATTGCATCAATTAATTGTGCTTTGTTCATAAGTTAAAAAATTTAAATGAAAAACTAAATTATTGTAAATAAGCAAATTATAATAATTATTTCTTGTTTTTTCCATTGACTTTTGAAATTACCTATTCCGGGAAAGCCAGTAAAATCAATAGTTTCAGAGAACCTTTTTAAAATTGTAGCTAAATTCAGAAATAAGTTTCAAAAAAACAACCTTAAACCCCCTTTTTTTTCAGCATTTCCAAATTTTTTTAACGAATAGGTTTTTCAAGATTAAAAAATTATTCTACTTTTGTCGCGCCCGGAGAGATGGCAGAGTGGTCGATTGCGGCGGTCTTGAAAACCGTTGAACTGAGAGGTTCCGGGGGTTCGAATCCCTCTCTCTCCGCAAAAAATCCATCAGTTTACTGATGGATTTTTTTTTGCTAAAACCTGTTGATAACTTTTCAGGGTTTATAGGTAATTTGGAATGAATTGCTATATTTGCAGTCGCAAAATTAATAGGGTGTAGCTCTCCCGGTAACTTTCGGGAGGTAGGGCACCAAAAAAATACGGGTGTAGCTCAGTTGGTAGAGCACTGGTCTCCAAAACCAGGTGTCGGGAGTTCGAGTCTCTCCTCCCGTGCTATAAAAAGGCTGTCTCGCAGAGACAGCCTTTTTTGTGCGTGAAGGTTAGGTAAAAATCATTAAGATCAAACGTAACTAATAATCTTGTCCATTCGTTCCGAAATGTCCTTCAGGCGGTTTCTGTCGCCGCCGCTAACTTCGGCAATTATCCAGCCTCCTGTGTAGTTGATTTCCCGAACTGACCGCATAACAACCGGCCAGTTGCTGTCGCCTTCCAAGAGGTTCACCTGAAACCCTTTTCTTAACCCTTCGTCATTCATCACTTTACGGCTAAATTCCTTTATATGAATTTTCATTATTCTGGAATTCAGTGTTTTAATCCAGTGTTCGGGCCAGCCGTAGCGTAAAATGTTACCCACATCGAAATACCAACCCACCAGCGGATGGTTGATTTCATCTACAAAACGCCTGGCTTCAACCGGACTTATCAGAAAATTATTCCAGACGTTTTCCAAAGCAATCTGAATCCCGGTTTTTTCGGCAAATGGAATGAGTTCGCGTATGGAATTCATGGCCGTAACATAAGCTTGCTCGTAAGGCACTATTTCGTTTACCACTCCCGGAACAACAAGAACGGTATCGGCGCCAAAATCTTTGGCTTCCTGCAACGATTGGGCAACTGAGTTGATGCATTGCTTTCTTATCTCCAGATCGGGGTCGGAGAGGGGTTTTTGCCAGTGGTCTTTGTTCACTACGCTGGGAATTTCAATTCCTGCTAGTTCGCTGGCTTTCAGAACTTCTGACTTGTCAAGATCGGTGGGGACGTTCAGTTCCACACCATCAAACCCCAAATCTTTTACCAGTTTGAATTTATCAGTCAGTGATAAATCTTCGCCGATCATACCAAATCCCAGCCCTTTTTTCAGGGTTAATTTTTGTGGCGCCTGGCTGAGCGAAAAAGCTGACGATACTAACGGATTGGCAACTGCCGAAACTCCGGCAATGAGAACTGTTGATTGAATGAAATTTTTCCGGTTCATTTTATCAGGCTTAAAATTTTTTAAATATACTTTTTTAATACCTGTAAACTGCATTTATTTTCGAAGATGAGTCGGGTAAATCCTTCTTTTCTTCGAGGAAAACTTTTCCACCCTGTTCAAAAACTTTTACAGCAGCAAAGTTTAGAAGCGGGATTCCAGTTGAGTTTGTTTTGTTTTCTGTAGTCAACAACCCCGTTTCAAAGTTGTATTGGCCTGTAATATCGCCGTTTTTTTCTATAAACAAGGTATCTACTTTTCCCAGTTGTGTCGCTGTTAATATTTCATTAAGATCGGTAGATGTTTTCCCTGATTTACTCAATTCCTGAAACAGTGCCTTTTTATCCTGGCGCTTCCGGTTGAAATGAGATTTTAGCAGAGCCCAGGTTCTTTCGTGCAATTCCATGGCATCCATGTCTGCAGGATTGCCGGAAACATGCCGGGGATAAAGATTCTTATAGGAATTAGCTTCTTTGTAAATCGGAAAATAATAGTCGAGGCAGGCTAAAACAAAGGGAGGAGTTTGATCGTCATGCAAAAATTTCATTAAGCCTTTGTCAATAGCACGAAAGTACTGCAGCAGTTCTGTTTTTGCTTTTTCGTCGCTTTTGGCGTGGCCGTGAAACGATCCTTCGCCTTGCTGCGTTCTGAATTGCAGGCTTTTTTGTTCAAAATCGTATCCAACTACATCTTCCAGACGTGAAGGAACCAGGTCGTCCACTTCAATTTTCGTAATGCTGTGGCGTGTTCCTTCGTAAAACTTTACAGCATCTGTTTTCAGGGAAAGCAGAAAAAAACGGCCATCTCCGTTAAACAATGGTATTAATGGTTTCAGATAAATTTGGTTTGATACAATATTTAATTCCTCAAAATGAACGGGGACTGTATATTTTTTAAAATCATTCACTGTGGAGAAAACAGCCAGACCGTCAGACAGATGACGCCAGAATTCACCATCATGTATCAGGTTGATTATTGGAGCGGCAATTTGATTTATTTCATTTTTATGAATTCCCCTTTTTTCCAGTTTTTTCTTCACTTCTTTTAACTGATTTTTCAATTTCAGAGCATCTTCTCCGTTGAGAGTTTCTTTTCCGGCACGGTGAGTTGGAATAAAAATAGAAACTGCAGGTGAATTTTGCATTTGGGTTAATTCCAGTAATTCTTTTTTGGTAATCATAATGGTGTGTATTTTGAATTATTAATGAATTTTTTAACGTTAGCAATACGAAAAACGCAGCCATCTAAAAATTTTAACGTGTCAGGATTTTATTTGTTCTGAATTTTTGGAAAGAAGAAGTAATGTTTTAGGATTTTTAAGAAATCGGAAAAAAATTCATCCACACAAGTGATAAAAATCGTCATTACTCATTTAATTGGTCCCGGTGGTTAACGGGGCAACTCATAAAAGTGTAAAAATTTATCCCTTTTCAGTAATAATTATCTATTTTTTAATTGCAGTTGATATGGATAGTTGTATCCTCTAATACTGATGATTTTGCATTAACCCTAAATTGTGATGACTGTTAACTTTTTTAAAATAAATATGTTATCGGTTTTTGATAAGTCCTTGGCGGGGTATATTTAAAAATTCTATTTTTCCCCGAAATACTCAAATTGATTTTTCCCCGATATTACAAATCAGCAGCAAACTTTTTCAACCACTCACGCAAAGGTTTGCCTACTTCCTCGTGTTCCAGTCCGTAAATGATATTGGTTTTCAGGAAGTCGAGCTTATTGCCGATATCGTAACGTGTACCTTTGAATTTTAGTCCATACATGGCATATTTTTTAACCATATCGCGCATGGCATCAGTAAGCTGTATTTCGTTGTTTTTGCCCGGTTGGGTTTTTTCCAGGTAATCGAAAATTTCAGGAGTAAAAATATACCGGCTTGCAATGGCCAGGTTTGAGGGCGCTTCTTCCTGTGAAGGTTTTTCGATAAAATCTTCAGCAATCAGCACATTTTTTTCCAGGTTTTTACCTTTAATTACGCCATATTTATGTACATTCTCCATGGGAACTTCTTCGAGCGCCACCACAGAACTTTTGTATCGTTCATATACATTAATAAGTTGTTTGGTTATAGGTTCACCTTTACCGGCAATGAGCGTATCGCCCAGCAAAACTGCAAATGGCTCCTGGCCAACATGATCACGGGCATAACGGATGGCATCACCCAATCCGTTCATTTCTTTTTGCCAGATAAAATGGATATTGGCCAGATTCGATATTTTTTTGATTTGCTCCAACAAATCAAACTGTTTTTTTGCTAACAGGGACTCTTCCAGTTGCAGGCTGCGATCGAAATGTTCTTCGATGGCGCGTTTCCCTTTTCCGATAATCATCAGGATATCGGTTATTCCGCTTGCCACGGCTTCCTCCACTACATACTGAATAACAGGTGTGTCCACAATCGGGATCATCTCTTTAGGTTGCGATTTGGTGATGGGTAAGAATCGGGTTCCCCACCCGGCGGCAGGGATTACTGCTTTTTTAATCATTTCAAAATCAATTTACTATATTGGGTTTTATCACTTCTATCTCTTTTTTTGCCAGGGTTTTAACCAGTTTATTGTACATATCTTCATCTTCGTAAGTACCAATAATTGCACCGCCTGAACCGGTAAATTTTGCAGATGCGCCCACTGAGCGGGCTAATTCCACCATTTCAATATTGCCTTTTGTAATGGCAATCAGGCTGCGGCGCAAATCGAAATTGGCATTTATCAATTCGTGCATGGTTTTACAATCTTTTATTTTTAGCGCTTCGCGAAAATTTTCGGTAAAACCAGCCCATTTTTCCATGGCATCCAGAACCTTTTGTTCGCCAATGTTAAACCTTGCCCGCAGATTATTGTGTAACACTTCGGTACCTTCAGAAAGGTTTTTCCGGAACGCGATATACATGTTTGGAAAGAGTGAAGCATCGAGCACTTCGTAATTTCCAAAGCCCTGTTTTTTCATCGTTTCCTTGTTAAAATCCATGTAAACCGGCTGACCGTAAGCCTGCGCTACACGGTCCTGCAGGCCGGCAGCAATGCCAAGTTCTTTGTCTTCAACACTTAAAACCAGGTTGGCCAGAATGGGTTTGGGAATGGCTACTCCGTAAAACGAAATCAATGCTTTCATGCAAGCTGTGATGATGGCGCTGCTGCCCGCCAGTCCGAGCCGTAATGGAATGTTGGAGTCGTAACGGATGGTGAAATTTCGGTTGTCGAGCTGAATATGACATTCCTGGCAATAATCGTAAAAAACTTTGATGGTTGCTTTTAGCAATCTGATTCCACCGTAATACCCTGAACTGTTTACATTTTCAACCATTTCTTTGATGCTGTTGAAACTGGTTTTGTCGAGCCGTTGTGGCTGAATGTCGAGTTCTGGAGTGTGGTAAAGCTGCACCTTCGCCTGAAAATTTGAAAAAAGAAAGGCAATGGTTTTTCCGAAATACCCGTCTGACGGATTTCCGATAACCGCTGCCCGTGGGTAACAAAAGGTTTCAATAATCATTTTTCCGGGGTTTTTAATATTATGAATTCCATTTTTTAATTGCCGCCAGGTTCACATCGTTTATAACATTTCTGGCAAGCGGAGTATATAAAAATTCGAGCTCTTTACTAAAATATTCGCAGATTTTTCCACGAACCATTTTCATGGTGGTGTTAACCAATTCGTTTTCCTGGCTAAACGCCTCGGGCAAAACTACAAAAGTTGCCGGTAACCAGCGTTCAGGAAACATATCTTCATATTGGCCACCTTTTTTGTAATCTTGTATTTCATTTAAAAGAATTTGCAACGATTCGTTGTTGCCCTCTTCGCTTCCCGGTTTTATATTTCGTTTATTCAGTTCACGGTTAATGGCATCAATATCAGGAACTATCATGGCCGAAGTGTAGGGATTCTGATTGTTGTACAACATCATTTGCTGAATGTACGGCGATTGTTCTACAATGGCTTCTTCAATTCCTTCCGGACTGTATTTTTCTCCGTCGTTCCCGATAAGAAGACTTTTAAATCTTCCCAAAACATAAAGAAATTCATCTTTATCCATGAATCCCATATCGCCGGTATGCAACCAGCCGTTTTTAATGGTATCGGCAGTGGCAGTGGGATTGTTCCAGTAACCGAGCATCACATTGTCGCCTTTCACCACAATTTCACCTTTTTGCCCGGTTGGCAGTTCATTGCCGTCTTCATCTAATATTTTTACTTCAAGATATTTGGCCAGTTTACCCGACGAACCAAATTTAACAGCATGAATCGCGTTGGAAGAAATTACCGGTGCGGCTTCTGTTAATCCATAACCCTGACAAACCGGCATTCCAATGGCATAAAAAAACTTTTGTAACTCCACATCGAGCAGTGCGCCACCGCCAATGAAAAATTTAAGTTCGCCTCCAAAACCTTCCCGTATTTTTTTAAACAAAATTTTATCGAAAACCCAGAGAAGTGGTTTCAGGAAGAAACGCCATCCTTTTCCACGGTTGTGGCCCATTCCGTTGTGTGCATATCCCACCTTCAAGGCAAACTGAAAAACCTTGTAAAGTGTTTCCCCTTTTTTGCGGATTTGCCCTTCGATATTCTGTCTGAATTTTTTTGAAAAAGCCGGCACACTCATCAGAAGAGTCGGTTTTATTTCTTTTATATTCTGCGGAATATTTTTCAATGTTTCCAGCGGGGTTTTTCCAACTTCTACTGAAGCAATACTTGCACCTTTGTACATAAACGCGTACAAACAGCAGGTGTGGGCAAAAGCATGATCCCACGGAAGAATGGCCAGGGTACGCCAATCGGAATGAAGTTCCATTAAAGTGTTTGACTGCACTACATTTGCTGCGTAATTGAGGTGCGAAAGCATTATTCCCTTTGGATCGGCAGTTGTACCCGACGTGTAGCTGATGTTGGCCAAATCGTTGGGTTGAATATTTTTCCAGACTGATTCTACTTCTTTTTTATGAGTTTTGAGATACTCTTCTCCGAGTGTCATCAGTTCCGGGTAATTCACATCATTTTCTCCCGGATTTTCTTTTCCATCAAGAAATATAACTTTTTTCAGATCTGGCAATGAATCACGAATGGCTTCCACTTTTGAAGCGTGCGGACCCGAAACAAAAATGTACTTGCTTCCGCTGTGCTGAAGTCTGAATATCAGTTCATTTTCGTGAAGCCGGATAGAGAGTGGAACATTTACCCCTCCTGCATAAAGCATTCCCAATTCGCTGATTATCCAGTCATTTCTCCCATCGGAAATCAAGCCGGAACGATCCCCTTTTTCCATGCCTATTGCAATCAGGCCTGCTGCAAGGTTCAGAACTTTTTCCCTTGTTTCTTTATAGGATGTGCCTTCAAATTTTCCTTTTTTCTTTTCCCAGAGGTAAATGTTGTTTGGATAATTGGCAACTGAAGTTTCAAAAAGTTCGATTATGGTCTTCATTCCTTTTGATTTGGTAATTTTTTGTTTTCGATCCAAAAGTAACAAAAAATAGGAATAATCAGTTGTTTTGAAAGGGTTGGTGAAAGAGATTGCGATTGCCTTGAAATATAAGAATCACCAGATAAAATTTCTGTCATCTGGTGATTCTGAAGAGTTTGCTTTTACAGCAAAGAAAACTTGTAAATCGTTTTTTCGGTATATTTTTCACCGGGTTTTAGCAGAGTAGAAGGAAAATGCGGTTGATGCACCGAATCGGGATAATGCTGGGTTTCCAAAGCAACACCTGAATAACTTCCGAATTTCTTTTCTCCGTCAATAACCAGTTCGGGAATCCAATACCCGGTATAAAGTTGCATTCCGGGCTGGGAAGTAAACACGTCAACCTGCCGTCCACTATTCTTTTCCCGCAAAGTTCCGGTATATTTCAATTCTCCGGTTTCGTTGTTCAACACAAAATTGTCATCGTAGCCGGTAGGTAACTGGTTTAAATCTTTCGCAAAGGTTTTAAATTCACTAAAATCAAAAGGAGTATTTTTTGTGTCCTGAATTTTTCCTGTAGGAATTTGTTCCACCAATTCTGTCATTTTTGTTGCCTCAAGTTTTAGCTCGTGGTTCAAAATATTTTCTTTTCCACCGGTGAGATTGAAATAGGTGTGGTTGGTGAGATTTACAACAGTAGTTTGGTCGGTTTCGGCCACATATTCCAAAACCAGTTCATTGGCAGCCGTTAAAGAGCAAATGCATCTTACATGAAGGTTTCCGGGATAATTTTCTTCCAGATGCGGGCTCAGATAGGAGAATTCCACACCAACAACCTTATCGGCCTGGTATGGTTTGGCTTCCCATAATCGCCGGTCGAAACCTATCTTGCCCCCATGCAGGTGATTAGGCCCATTATTTACTGCCAACTCGTAGGTTTTACCTTCAATTTCGAGATGACCATTTGCAATGCGATTTCCGAACCGCCCGATAATTGCACCGAAATATGGATAACTTTCAAGGTATTTTTTGCTCAGGTAATTTTCGAGTTTGTTAAAACCACAAACAATATTTTCCCGTACACCATTTTTGTCGGGCATAGTAATAGTTGTTACAATAACTCCATAGTTGGTTATTTTAACTTCCAGACCATTGTTCCCGGTTAGGGTAAAAAGTTGAACTTCCCGCCCGTCAGGAAGTTTTTCGAATTTTTCTGATTGTACGTTCATTAGTTATTTTTTAATTTATTGTTGCAATTTTTTTTTGAGAAATTATTTTTTGATTTTCAATACTCTTTACAAAAATGCAAAAATTGATTTTGCAAACTGGTAGGTACTGGTGGTGTTATAAAACATGTTTACATTTAAGCTTTTAAATTATTTTTGCTAAAACCTAAATCAAAAACCTTGAAGAGAATTATTAAAATTAATGCCAAATCACCTCAACCCAAATACCGGCAAATAATTGATTCTGTTTGCAATGCCATAGAACACGGAAAACTTAAAAAAGGAGATAAAATTCCATCAATAAATCAGATTTGCACAGAATATGGACTAAGCCGGGATACTGTAATGCAGGCTTTTAGCGAATTAAAATCGAAAGGAATTTTAATCAGTCAGCCAGGCAAAGGGTATTATATTTCAACAACCGAAACCGGCAGGGAAGAAAAAGTTTTTGTTTTATTTGATGAATTGAATGCCTTTAAAGAAGATTTGTACAACTCGCTTGTAAATACTTTGAAAGGAAAAGCAAGTGTCGAATTGTTTTTTCATCATTTTAATTACAAGGTGTTTAAAAGTCTCATTCTGGAAAGTATTGGTCATTTTACTTCATACATTATTATGCCTGCCACATTTGACAATACCAGTCATTTAATTTCAAAACTGCCTGCCGATAAGGTTTTTATTATCGACAGGTTGAAATCTGATCTCAAAGAATACCCGGTAGTATATCAGGATTTTGAAATGGATTTTTACGATGCATTAAATGAAGGCAAACAGTTGTTGAAAAAATACAGAAAACTTGTTTTTGTAAATCCAGGCGGAAAAGAACCTGCTGAGCGGATTAAAGGTTTTGAGCGTTTTTGCAAAGAATCTCAATTTGAATCCCAGGTGGTTAAATCGCTTGATGGGTTACGCCCCGGACTTTACGAAGCCTGGTTTCTGATATCTGATCGGGATTTGGTGAAATTGGTTAAAATGGCCAAAGATTATAAATATAAACTGGGGAAAAAGTTTGGAATAGTTTCATTCAACGATATGATGTTGAAGGAAGTGGTTGCCGGCGGAATTACAACTATTTCAACAGATTTTAATGAAATGGGGAAAACGTTGGGAAATATGCTTTTAAACCGCAAAAACGGGAATGTGCGAAATCCTTCCAGGCTAATTGTTCGAAAAAGTCTTTAAAAGGTTGATGCTATGAAACATTTTAAATTTAAAACTGCAATTCCGTTTTTAAAATATATATTTGCGAAATTACCTACTGGTACCTACCAGTTTAATAACTGTAAGCAATTGAAAATAAACTCAACCTGATAAAATTGAAATATTTACAAAGGAATAACCAAATTAAAAATTATGGCAAAAATTGATAGTTTAATTGAAAAAATTAGCGGTGGAAATAACTTGTTATTTAACGAGTTATACGGAACCGAAGAAAAAGTGTTAAAAGAACAGGCCGGCAGATATACCAACCTGCTTAACGATTTTCGGCAAACTTTTGGGAAAGATGATGTTCTTTTGTTTAGTTCCCCCGGGCGGACAGAAATCGGTGGAAATCATACCGACCATAATTATGGCCGGGTGCTTGCAGGGGCTGTAAACCTCGACAATATTGCTGTGGCAACTGCCAATGGAAGCAACATCATCCGAATTAAATCCTCAGGTTATCCTGAGTTTCAGGTTGATATTTCAAATCTGGCAATTGAAGAATCGAATTTCTATACTTCCAATTCACTGGTAA
This sequence comes from Mariniphaga sp., assembly GCF_041687215.1. Lineage (NCBI taxonomy): Bacteria > Pseudomonadati > Bacteroidota > Bacteroidia > Marinilabiliales > Prolixibacteraceae > Mariniphaga > Mariniphaga sp. The sequence goes on along the minus strand of NZ_JAWLCI010000010.1, from coordinate 81,722 downwards.
AAGGTATTTGTGCCAAAATGCAGAAAAACGGATATAAAACTGGTGGTTTTGATGCTTGTATCGATGGCAGGGTACCCAAAGGCTCAGGATTAAGTTCTTCGGCTTCGTTTGAGGTGCTCATTGGCGAAATCATCAATGTATTGTTTAACGATGGAAAAATGACTGCCGTTGAAAATGCCATAATAGGGCAGTGGGCAGAAAACAACTACTTTGGAAAACCATGCGGTTTGATGGATCAAACAGCCTGTTCGGTTGGCGGGTTAATTACCATCGATTTTAAAGACCCAGCCAATCCGGTAGTAAAAGAAATTGATTTTGATTTTGTTTCCACCGGATTTTCGCTGGTTATTACTGATGTTGGCGGCGGACACGACGATGCTGCTTCGCAGGCTGAATATGCTTCGTTACCTACAGAAATGAAATCGGTTGCTGCTGGACTTGGCGCTAAAGTTTTAAGGGAAGTTACGCTCGAACAAATCGTGAAAAAAATTCCTGAGATTCGTAAAAAAACCGGAGATCGCGCAATTCTGCGTGCCTACCATTTTCAGGGCGATAACCAGCGTGTAGTCGATCAGGTTGCTGCACTTGAAAATAATGATTTTCAGGGATTTCTTAAAATGGTTGTCGAGTCGGGTTACAGTTCGTTTATGTACAACCAGAATATTTTTGATGTAGTACATAAAGATGAACAGGTGGTTTCTCTTGCACTGGCACTCAGCGAAATGGTATTGAAAGGCAAAGGCGCCTGGCGTGTTCACGGAGGTGGGTTTGGCGGTACAATTCAGGCTTTTGTTCCTCAGGAAAAACTCGATGAATATGTTGAAACGCTGGAACATGTTTATGGCAAAGGAAGTTGTCATAAGTTATTTATCAGAAATAAAGGGGCAGTGAAACTTGATTTGTAAAAAGTTACTGCTTTCCGACTTTTTTGATAACAATAATTTTATACTTTTACCATGGCCAAAAAAATTCGGAAAGTTCAATTTCAGATAACAACTATAAATAAATAAAAAATTACTTAATCCATTTAAAGTTATTATTATGAATCAAAACAAAAGTTATGTGCTGCCCATCATTATGATGATTTTACTGTTCGGTATGATCTCATTTGTTACCAATTTGGCTGCGCCTATGGGAATTGTACTAAAAAATCAGTTTAATGTTCCCAATTCTCTGGGGATGCTGGGGAATTTTGCAAATTTTATTGCGTATGCGGTAATGGGCATCCCGGGAGGGATTTTACTTCAAAAAGTAGGTTATAAAAAAACTGCACTGATTGCAATTGCAGTTGGATTCGTTGGGGTTGGAATTCAGTATCTGTCCGGACATGCCGAAAGTTTTGGAGTATATTTGTTAGGTGCATTTGTGGCAGGTTTCTCCATGTGTTTGCTGAACATTGTTGTAAACCCGATGCTGAATACGCTTGGCGGAGGCGGCAACAAAGGAAACCAGCTTATTCAGGTTGGTGGTTCATTCAATTCAGTAATGGCTACCTTCACTCCTGTTTTCGTAGGTATTCTGATTGGTGAAGCAACAAAAGCAAATATAACAGATGTTTTCCCTATTCTGTATATTGCATTGGGAGTATTCGCCCTCGTATTTTTTATTCTCTGGGCCACTTCTATTCCTGAACCGCATGCCGATCAGCCAAAAGAACCACTGGGAAGTCTGATGTCTGGTGCGCTGAAATTCCGTCATTTTGTTTTGGGTGCTATTGCAATTTTTGTTTACGTAGGTGTTGAAGTTGGAACACCGGGCATTGCAAACTTATATATGACAACACCCAGCATTGAGAAGTCTCAGGAAATTATTGCCACCTATGCCAGTCAACCATCGGCTGTGAGTGAAGATGCTTACGAAACTGCACAAAGAATTATTGACGGCAGAGACACTCCCGGATTAGGAATTGGTGCCGGAATTGCAGGTGGGGTAGTAGGTTTCTACTGGCTTCTCATGTTAGTTGGCCGTTTGTTTGGTGCAGGTTTCGGGCATAAAATTTCAAGCCGAACTATGCTAAGCACTGCCTCTCTCGTTGGCTTGATTCTCGTTCTGCTAGCCATTTTCTGGCCCGCAAAAACCGAGTTCTCAATGCCTACGTTTAATGTTGTAGGGGGAGCGTTGAAGTTTGGATTGTATTCTGTGCCGATTAAGTTTTTCTTCCTGGCACTGGTTGGGTTGTGTACTTCCATTATGTGGGGTAGTATTTTCAATCTGGCTGTGGAAGGTTTGGGTAAATACCTGGCTGCTGCATCCGGTATTTTTATGGTATTGGTTGCCGGCGGTGGAATCCTTCCTGCTATTCAGGGATGGGTTGCCGATGTTGCCAATTATGAAATGAGTTACTGGGTAATTATTGCAGGATTGGCTTACCTGTTGTTCTATGGCGCCCTGGGAAGTAAAGTCAACAAAAGAGCAGATGATATTCTTTTGGAAGGCAAAACTGTAGTAGGTTCAGCAGAAAAAGCCTAACCAAAGTTTATAAATATTTCAATTCGAAATTATCAAATAGGCTGTCAAAAAAATTGGCAGCCTGTTTTGTTTTCTACCTGCTGAAAAAAAGAATTAAATTTTAAAGTAGGATTTATACCAGTCAACAAATTTTCCTATTCCTTTTTCCAAAGGAGTACCTGGTGCGTAATCGAATTTTTTTTCCAGCTCGCTAACGTCAGCATACGTTTTATACATATCTCCCGGTTGCATAGCGTGAAATTCTTTAACAGCCTCCTTGTCCAGCGCTTTTTCAATGGTTTCAATAAAATCCATCAGTTTCACGGGCGAAGAATTGCCAATGTTGTAAACTGCATAAGGAGGGGTGTTTTCAGTTATTTTATGCAGAACTTTTACAATTCCTTCAACTATGTCATCAATGTATGTGAAGTCGCGATATAAATCACCGTGGTTGAAAATTTTAATTGGTCTTTTTTCCAGAATCGATTTTGTAAAAGAAAAATAGGCCATATCGGGCCGGCCCCATGGTCCGTAAACGGTAAAGAATCGTAGCCCGGTTGTAGGAATGGAATACAGGTGACTGTAAGTATATGCCATCAATTCATTACTTTTTTTGGTGGCTGCATACAAGCTTATTGGATTGTCAACTGAATCGGTTGTGGAAAGCGGCATTTTTTTGCTGTTGCCGTAAACGCTCGATGAGCTGGCATAAACCAAATGTTTTATTTTATTGTGCCGGCAAGCTTCAAGTATATTTAAAAACCCGACAATATTACTTTGAATGTAAGCTTTTGGATTTTCAATACTGTAGCGCACTCCTGCCTGGGCTGCGAGGTTACAAACCGCATCAAATTTTTCGGTTTCAAATAAATTTTTTATAGCTTCATCGTCTTCCAGGTTCGTTCTTAAAAAGGAATAATTGGAATTTGTGCTGCTCAAAGTTTTTTGATTCCAAACTGATGCATCCTGAGAAATTCCACATTGCTTTAACCGTGCAAATTTTAATTCGGGCGAATAATAATCATTAATATTATCAATGCCCACCACAATATTTTCTGATTGTAAAAGCTTTTGAACCAGATGAAATCCAATGAATCCGGCTGCTCCTGTTACCAATATTTTCATCAGTTTGTTATTTTAACGGGAAAATTTTATTTTCTTCCAAATATTTCAATATCTGATCAATATTGAGATCATTTTCTTCCGGATTGAATTTCAACCGTTCATTATCTGGCATTTCGTATTCCATATCAACCCCCGGAAGATTATCTGCTTCTCCCTTTTCTGCCTTTTCGTACAAATCGGGTTTGTTTTTTCGGCAATATTCGAGCGATGCCTCCATAAAAAACAGATGAAATTTGTCCTCTCCAATAATTTCAGCAACCTGGCTTCGTACAGCAATGCTGGGAGAAATGAATGAGCAAATTGCTATTATCCCCTGGTCGTTTAAAATTTTGGCAATATGGGCCACCCGCCGAAGATTTTCTGCCCGGTCGGCAGGTGAAAAATCCAATTCACGATTGAGTCCTGAACGAACTGAACTCCCATCGAGCAGCACAACTGTTGCACCATTGTCGAATAATTTCTTTTCAAGACTGAATGCCAGTTCGTTTTTGCCTGAACCATGCAGGCCTGTAAACCAAATTGTTACACCTTTTTGATTAAGTTTTGCCTGCCTGCTTTCTATGGAAATAAGTGATTTTCCTTTTTTGATCTTTTCTTTATCAATATCGGAAATGCGCGACGGCAGATTTTTGCTTTCCAGTTTGTCGAGAATCATTCCTACGGCCACGGTGTTGTTGGTAACCGGGTGAATGAGCACAAACGAACCGGTGTTTTTATTTTTTTTATAGGGGTCGAAAAACAAAGGTTTGGCTGTTGTGAAAACAGCGCGGCCAATTTCGTTGAGCGTTAGTTTTTGCACTTCCGATTTTTCGAGGGTATTTACATCCACTTTGTGGCGCAGCATGTCGATGCGGGCGCGGGTGGTATTAGTGGTTTGTTTCAGGAAGAACTGGGTGGAAAGATCCATCGGTTCTTCATCCATCCAAACCAGCATAGCTTCAAAGTGACGTTCCATGCGCGGCAGATTGTCGGGATTAACCAGCATTTCTCCTCGCGAAATGTCGATTTCATCTTCCAAAACCAGGGTAACCGATTGCGGCGGAAACGCTTTTTCGAGGTTCCCATCGTAAGTTGGAATTACTTTCACTTTCGATGTTTTTCGTGAAGGAAGCGCCATTACCATGTCGCCAGGTTTTACAATTCCGCTGGCCACTTTCCCTGCAAAACCACGAAAATCGCGGTCGGGTCGCAGCACAAATTGCACCGGAAAACGGAAGTCATCATAGTTTCGGTCGCTGCTAACATGAACTGCTTCCAGAAACTCGAGCATACTTTTTCCATGGTACCAGGGCATTTTGCCTGAAATGTCAACCACATTGTCACCTTTCAGTGCCGAAAGCGGAATAAATTCCACATCGGGAATATCGAGTTGGGTTACAAAATTTTTATAATCGGTGCAAATATCGTCGAAGATTTTCTGGCTGAAATCCACCAAATCCATTTTGTTAACAGCCAGAACAACATGCTTAATTCCCAGCAATGATACCAGAAATGTGTGGCGCCGTGTTTGGGTAATCACCCCTTTTGTGGCATCGATAAGAATAATGGCCAGGTTGGCAGTTGAGCCGCCGGTAATCATGTTTCGGGTGTATTGTTCGTGACCGGGAGTGTCGGCAATTATGAATTTCCGTTTGGCCGTGGAAAAATAGCGGTATGCCACATCAATGGTAATTCCCTGCTCACGCTCGGCTTTTAACCCATCGAGCAGCAGCGCATAGTCAATTTCTTCTCCTGCATGACCCATTCGTTTGCTGTCTTTTTCAAGGGCTGCCAACTGGTCTTCATACAACATTTTACTGTCGAACATCAGGCGTCCGATTAGGGTAGATTTACCGTCGTCAACCGAGCCGGCAGTTAATAGTCTGAGCAAGTCTTTACTCTGGTCCTGATCGAGGAATTCTTTTATGTCGAGATTTTGTGGTGATGTTGTCATGTTGTCGTTGTTTTCGTTGTTGTCATTGTTGTCAGGTTGTCGTTGTTAAGAAAGAACATGATAACCATGATAACTTTGACAACGCGTAGCTGACAACCTCTTGTGATAACTTTGATAACGCGAAGCGGTTAACCTCTTCCCGTTTTCCAATTTTTTTCTACGTAAATAATAAAGTTATATATTTTAATTCCTGCTTTATCCAATTCATTGGCAATATCAGTCCACTCCTGATCAGTTTGAACTTCCGCTAAAAACTCTGCCTGAGATGTTGCTTCCAGGCATGAGGCATGACTGGCTACCAAAAATTTAATAAAATCTGCTTTATAACGTTTTCTTCCATATCCTTCTACAATATTATCCTTTACCGATTGGCTGGACCTTCTGATTTGACTTCCTGTTTCAAATTTATCAGGGTGAGGTAATTTCAAACTCAACCGATAGATTCTAACTGCAAGTTTGAAAGCCAGGTTGTAAATGTCTAAATCTTTGTATCCTTTCATTGTATGAAGATTTTGTTGTCGTTGTTGTCGTTGTTGTCGTTGTTGTCGTTGTTATCAGGTTGTTATTGTTAAGAAAGAACATGATAACCATGATAACTTTGACAATGCGTAGCGGACAACTTCTTCTGACAACCTCCTAAAAATACCCTTCCCGTTTCTTTTGTTCCATACTTGCGTCCTGGTCGAAGTCGATAACGCGGGTAGTGCGTTCCGAAACGGTAACAGTCATCATTTCTTCCACAATTTTTTCGATGGTGTCGGCTTCTGATTCCACAGCGCCGGTAAGCGGATAGCATCCTAACGTGCGAAACCTGACTTTGCGCATTTTAGCTTTTTCGGCCAGTTCTTTTGGCATCCGCTCATCATCTACCATAATTAAATTGCCGTCCATGTCAACAATGGGGCGTTCTTTTGCAAAATAAAGCGGTACAATGGGAATGTTTTCCAAACGAATGTATTGCCAGATGTCCAGCTCAGTCCAGTTGCTCAGTGGAAAAACGCGGATGGATTCTCCTTTGTGAACTCGGGCATTGTAAATACTCCACAATTCAGGTCGCTGGTTTTTCGGGTCCCACTGGTGAAACCGGTCACGGAACGAAAAAATACGTTCTTTGGCCCGCGATTTTTCTTCGTCGCGGCGGGCGCCGCCAAATGCGGCATCAAATTTATATTTCGACAGTCCCTCGAGCAAAGCCTGAGTTTTCATCACATCGGTGTGTACTTTGCTCCCATGAGTAAACGGGCCTACTCCGCTTTCGAAGCCCTGTTTGTTGTAATGCACAATTAAATCCCAGCCTTTTTCTTTGGCATAGCGATCGCGAAATTCCACCATTTCCCGGAATTTCCACTTTGAATCGATATGCATGAGCGGAAACGGAACTTTCCCCGGGTAAAAAGCTTTTTCGGCCAGGCGAACCATTACCGACGAGTCTTTTCCAATGGAGTAAAGCATTACCGGATTTTCAAACTCGGCGGCCACTTCACGAATAATATGAATGGCTTCGGCCTCCAGTTCCCGCAGGTTTGTTAAACTGTATTCCTTCATCAAATTGTAATTAAACTTCTATTTTAGGTGACAGCGAATGTTTTTCCAATTCACTATTCGGTTGCATTTGTTCCGGATTTTCTCCGGTTTTTGCGAATGGGCAAATATAATACAATTCATACAAGTTTTTAACAAAGCAGTATTTGTCACAAATAGAGAGTGTTAGACAATATTCCGTTTTGTTAGTCAACAATTTCAGCCAGATTTTCTTTTTTAGCGGCTGCTTTTCTTAATCTGTCCATAATTGCAATTCCAATTCCGGTTTCCGGTACCGGTTCAGCAATAATCAGCTCCACTCCCGATTCTTCAAGTTTATGGAGCGCCTCGTAGAGTTTTGTTGCAGCTTCTTTTAAATTTTTTGTGGGGGATAAGTTTTCTGTAACCAACTGGTTATTTTTTTCTTTATTTGCACCAAAAGTTAAAAATCCAATTTTTTTGTTTGATAAATTAACCTTTTCTTCACCCAAAATGTATAAAGGTACTTTTGGACTGTAATGAGATTTTAAAAGACCGGGAGATTGCAGACCTCTTTCTTGTATGAAAAATTTATTATCAGTATATCGAATTACAGCAGAGAGATCCTGTTTTGAAATTACTCCCGGTCTTAATAATGTAAACCCTTCTCTGTTAAGTGAAATTACTGTTGATTCAATACCTACTTCGGTATTTCCATCATCAATAATAAAGTCAATATTTTTAAGTTGTTTCAGTACATGTTTGGCATTTGTTGGGCTGAGTCTGCCGAATTTGTTTGCACTTGGCGCAGCAATTGGCGTTCCTGCTTGCTGAATGAGTTGCAATGCAGCCCGGTGATTTGGCATTCTTACGGCCACAGTTGGCAGATTAGCAGTTACCAAATCAGGAACATTTTCATTTTTTTCTGTAACAATGGTTAGTGGTCCGGGCCAAAATTTCTCTGCCAGTTTTAGAATATTTTCATCTACTTTTTTAACCAGCAACTCAAGCTGTTTTATTTCACTTATGTGTACAATAAGCGGGTCAAAAAATGGCCTTTCTTTAATCCTGAAAATTTTCTCAATAGCTTTGGTATTAAAAACACCGGCACCCAAACCATAAACTGTTTCAGTGGGAAATGCAACAATTCCACCATCCTTAATGATTTGAGCTGCTTTTAATATGTTTTTTTCAAAAGTCATTGTACAAAATGCTTCATTAGTGAAAGCTCTACCAGGTTAATTTGGTTTCACTCCTGGTAAACTGTGCTTTGTTCGTAATCTTCAATTTGGTTGAACGAATATTGGTAGCTCATCGGAACAATTTCGTTATAGTCTTCAACCGTTGCGCTGGATAAGCAGGCATCGATTATTTTTTTCCCGGTTTTATATAAATCGTCTTTCCAAAATTTTTGAAGCTCTTTTTTAAAGAATTCCTGCAGAATTTCAGCCCCCGCATCATACCCTTCGGTACCCACTTCCAACTGGTTGTAAACTTTCAGGAAACGGGTTGGAATTTTTGAACTTTCTATGGTGAGGTAGTTCAGCTCATACCCGAGCAGACTGCTTCTTGCCGGCTGGTACTGGTCGTTTCTGAGTTTTGCCACACCACGGCGGGTCAAGTATTCACGCATAAGAAGTTGTGGTTTGAAGCCCACTTTCCAAACACCTATATTTTGGTTCGGCACAAGTGTAAATGTAGTTCGCGGAGTTTTAATAATCTGATCGAGCAACATGTTGGCATGGATTACACGTTTTCCGGTGGCAAACGGCCAGTAGGAACCGACACCTTCGCTTTCCATAGCACCTGTTCCAACAATACTGGGATTATTGTGGCCACGTGGCGATACAAGTCGCCATAACCAGGCCAGGGCAGGTGGTAAAATATGGAATAAACCTACGATTCCGTAAGATGGATTTTCTTTGCTGCAAACCGGAGTTCTCAATCCAAAACTGCGAATATCAACTGAAACAGGTTGATTGACAATATTTTTAACATTATTTCTGGGTAAAATAACTCGTGGATTCGGACAAGGTTTTCCAGGTTCGTCCTGAATGTGATCCCAAATCAGCGCTGTAGAGCGGGGTACTGTGTCAATATTCAGAAAAAGTAATGGCTTTTCCGGGTTAATGGTTGCCTGTTCAAGGTGGGGGTCGTCGCCATATTCTTTTACGCTGTCAACTCTTACAAACCACGCATTTTCCGCATCGAGAATACGAAGCTTTCCGTTGTTTTTCTGAATGGAAGGATGACATAAAGCCATATCGTCGGCCACCGATTTAAACGAACAAAACCTTGGAATGACAATGAAACGTTCTTCGCCGGTAACCTGGTTTCTGCCTATTAACACCCTGCCGTCGGGCTCGCGGATAATATGCTGGTGCATCTCACTTTTTCCACCACCGCTTGCGCCTTCGTGCATAAAGGTTGTTACATTGTCGTAAGGACTGATTGATTGCACCGCCGAGCAGTGTGCAGTAACCCATCCCTCTTTTTCGCCCTGGGTTAACAACACGCCGTAAAGTCCCTTTTTTGCACTTGGCCCCGGGTAAAGGTTATATGAATAAAGTTCATGAACTTTTTCCGTCCGGTTATGCACCACTACCTGTTTTCCGTTAAAATGGGTATGCCTGAAAACCGGTGCCACAAAAATTACCGATTTAATTTCTGTATTTTTTTCAAGTTCAGCAGGGGGCACAATTTGCTGAAGCATAGAAAGACCCATGGCAAAAAATGCAGCATTGGCAGGGGCAATGGCAATACCGGTGGAACCTATTCCTTCTCTTCCGGCAAAGTAAATGAAACATGCTAAATCCTGTTTTTTTAACCAACCGTATGTTTCTTCCTGAAGCGCAGGAAATTCAAAGCCATATTTTTCGCTGAATTTCTTTTTGTCGGTAGCCAAATTATCGGCAATCGACATGGTGCCCGGATCTCTTCTTCGCATATAGGGTTCGGTATAATTGGCCGAAATCCCGTTTTTTACGCGGTGCACAATTACTTCGGTGTATTCACCTTTGCCTGGCACATCGTATTTAACACTGAATTCGTCGTTTTCTATACCGTTTGTGGAAGCTTCGGCCAGCTCTTCCGTTGTATTAAAAACTGTCAAACTTTTGCAGTTATTCAATACATCAGAAACATTGTCCGGAAGTTGGATATTTTTTTCTTTTAGGATTTTAATTAAACTGTTCATAACCATTTTCTTTCTTTTCCATTAAGATTTTGCTGAATAACCCCCTTTTTACTGAGCAATTTTTTCAACAGCGAAAGTACCTTATTCAATTTAAATATTGAAGCTGTGCTTAATATTTGTTAAGCATAAATAAAAAAGTTAATGAATACTTAATTATTTTAAAAGGTGCATAACATCAGTTTAACATTACGTGATGTACAATTGTTTTTTAATGTCAAAATGGATAATTGATTGTTGAGGGGCGAAAAAACCGTAAGAAAGAACCGAAAATACTGTTGTTAGTTTTCAGGCGGTGTAACAACCCAGATAATTTGTGAGTTTTTTTTCGAAACATTACGCACAGAATGCGACCGGGCCGAATTGAAATAGAAACTGTCGTTTTTCTCAAGCAGAAATATTTTTTCATCTAATGTAAATTCTATTTTTCCTTCCAAAACAAAGCAAAATTCCTGGCCCGGGTGATTTTTCATGATTCCCTCTGCATTTGAGCCGGTTTCAAATTCAATTAAAAAGGTATCCATTTGTTTGCCGTTTCCATGGTTCGAGAGAAGAAAAAGTGAGGTGCCCGAATGGTTTTTCTCAACAAAACTTTTTTCTCTGAACTTTACCAAAGGGTTGTTTGTTAGAATTTCGTTTTCTCCAATTAGCTCACCAACAGTGGTGTACAGGCTGTCAGCTATTGATTTTAATGTGATAACCGAAGGAAATGCCTTTGCTTTTTCGATTTGCGACAATGCACTTGAACTAATGTTTACTTTTTTAGCCAGTTCGTTTAACTTCATGTGCAAACTTTCTCTTTTACTTTTTATTCTTTCACCTAAACGTTTCATGGTGCGATTTTTTTCTGGTATGAAAATCAGTAATTTTTTTCAGTGCAGACAAAAATAAAGTAATGTTTAATATTTTTAATAATACTTACTTAAAAGTTCCAAAAAAGAGGAATAAATATCAACGAAAGAATAAAGGCAAGAATATTGAGCGGAAATCCAATTTTCACGTAATCAATGAATTTGTAACCGCCAATGGCCTGCACAATCAGATTGGTTTGATATCCGATTGGGGTTGAAAAACTTGCTGATGCCGCAATGGCAATGGCAACAAAAAATGGTTTGGGATCTACATTTAATTGTTGTGCGGCAGCAAACGCGATGGGAAAAACCAGGGCTGCGGCGGCGTTGTTTGTAATTATTTCGGTAAAAATGGAAGTAATGATATACATGGCTGCCAATACTCCGATGGGGCCAAGGCCGCGTGAAAAATTAATTGTTGTACGGGCAAGTGATTCGGCAGCACCTGAATTTTGCAACGCTTTACTCAGGGCAAATGAGCAGGCAATGGTAATCAGCACATCCCAGCTAATATATTTGGTGTACTTTTGGTGGGGCATAATTTTCAGCCAGATAAGAAGCACTGCAGCCAGGATGGAAAAGAAAAACATGTCAAAAGTAAGGCCGGCAGGTGATTCGGAATACTGACCAACTGTTGCGCCAATAATCATGACCAAAAGAATAATAAAAGCCAGCCATTTTTTCCAGAATGTGCCCGTACTGCGGTAATCGCGGATATAGGAAGTGAGGTAAAATATTTTTGATTCGCCCCAGTTTTGTATGAATTTATCGGTGGTAAGCAACACCAGATTATCTCCTGATTTAATTTTCAGTTTATTGAGATTGGATGTTATACGTTCACCATTTCTGTGAATGGCTAAAACCACAGCCTGATAATGATCAAAGAAATTGAACTCGGGAATGGTTTTTCCTATTCCGGGAAAACGCGGTGAAACAACTGCCTCGTATTGTTTAAGTTTTTCTTTGGGAATATTTTTGATGAGGTTAAATCCGCTTAGTATAATATTTTCATTGGCCAGAATGTAGTTCAACCGGTCCGATTTTCCAGCCAACAGAAGTTTGTCGCCTGCCTGAATGGTGTGAGGACCTTTATTGGTTTTAATCACTTTGCTGTCCCGTTCAATACATTTCACAAAAAGCTTATTCAACACTTTCAGCCTGCCATTTTTAATTTCCACGCCGGCAAGGTTACTGTTTTCAGGAACAACAACATCGTAATAATAATCTTTAAATTCGGCTGAACTTTTTGAATTAAAATGTATTTTTTTGCCCGGTAGCAACCTGTTTCCGGCAATGGCCAGGTAAATAGTACCAATTATGGCTATCACCAATCCTACTTTCCCCAACTCAAACATTCCAAACCCCGGAAGACCGTTGTCAATCATTAATCCATGAAGCACGAGGTTGGTTGAAGTACCAATTAACGTACATGTACCGCCCAGAATGGTGGCATAGGAGAGAGGAATAAGAAATTTTTTGGGCGAAAGGTTTAATTTTTCAGCCCACCTTTTAATTATTGGAGCAAAAATAATTACAACCGGCGTGTTATTCAGAAATGCAGATAAAACCGAAACGGGAAGCATGATTCGTGGAATCAGGAAAACCATTCTTCCTCTTTTTCGCGGGAGATAGGTTTGAGCCAGCCTGTTCAGTATTCCCGACTGGCGAATTCCTTCGCTGACCAGGAAAAGTACACCAACGGTTATCATTCCTTTGTTGGAAAAACCAGACAGTAATTCTTTGCTTGAAATAATGCCGGTTGACATTAAAACAACAGCAGATGAAAAGAAAACCAATCCGGGGCGCATGACTTCTTTTGCAAGCGCAACAATGGTCAAAACCACCACTGCCAGTACAATATAACCTTCGAGGGTTAACAAACTGTAAATGGATTTTTATAGCCTCTCATTCCTAAATTTGCTGCTGTTAGTAGCAGTCAAAACTAAATATAAAATTGAATCCTTCAAAAAAAGACGGGGAAATAAATATTTCAGTTCAACTCAGCTAACCACCCTTAAATAGCCTTGTCCTTCTTTAAAAGGAAGGGCAAACCAAAAGGTAGTTCCTTTACCGGGTGTTGATTCGAGTTTTAACTCGCCTCCCAAAAGCTGAACATAGTGCTGGGCAATGGGAAGTCCGATTCCCGAGCCGGATGTCATATCGTTGATTTCATTTCTTACCCGGTAAAACCGGCTGAAAATATTCTCAGTTTCTTCAGGAGGAATGCCAATTCCTGTATCGGAGATCCTAAATTTTATTGCATCGGTTCCCAGCATCTCGTAACCCAGTAAGACTTCTCCATGGCGGGTGTATTTTATGGCATTGTCAACCAAAATCTGAAGGGTTTCCAAAAGGAGTCGCCGGTCGGTTACGAAACCAAATGACGGGTTGGGCACATCCAAATCCAGGATCATTTTTACCTGTCTTCCATCGGGAATAAGTGTTCGGTAGCGATTGTAAGTATCGCGCACAAGAGCGTTAACCGGGCAAAAGTTCATAGAAATATCCACCGAATCAGTTTCAATTTTCGACAGGTGAATGGTGTTGTCAATCATGTTCAGCAACTGGGTACCGTTTTGCGAAATGGCATCAGAAAGTTCTAAGCGCTCTGAGCTTCCCAAACCACCTTCGGCGAGCATGCGGGTAAAATTGGTAATAATGTTCAGTGGTGTACGAATTTCGTGCGACAGATTGGCCAAAAAGGCTGATTTCAGGCGATCGCTTTCTTCGGCTTTCTTTTTGGCCCGTTCCAGATTAAATTCTGCAGTTTTACGCCGGGTAATGTCTCGCGCTACTGAAATAACCGATTTTGAATTAAGTTTCGCCAAACGCATTTCAAACAAATAAGTTCCGTTTGGCGTGGCAAGCGAATATTCAATGGTTTCTATGGAATTATTTTTCAGGCTCGAATGAATGCACTTTAATATTTTTTCTGCCATGTTTTGCGGAAAACCAACATCAAAAATTGTACTTCCAATAATATTGGCGTCATCGAGTTTGTACAGGTCACTTTCTTTCACCACAAAATCTTCGTAGGTTCCGTCTTTCCCAATAACAAAAAACATATCGGGAATGGCTTCCAGTAATACTTTGTAGCGTCTTTTGCTGTTTTCTAGTTCAGCCAGTTTTTTCTTTTCTTTCGTAAAATCCTCAAGAATTACATAAAATCTGTTATAGTCTGGTTTAAGAATGTGTATTTTAAACCAAAGATCAAGTTTCGATGCATGATATTCTTTGGTTTTATGGTTTTCAAAAAGTATAAGTTTGTTTAGGTCGAAATGATCACGCAAAACCAGTTCAAAAATATAGTTGGCTTCCTGTTCTTTTACTTCATATAATTGAATGTTGAAAAATGATTCAAAAGCGTTATTTACTTTTTCTATTTTCAACTGAACTACGTTTCCTTCTTCGTCGCGAACTGCTTTTATTTCAGCCACCGGAAAGCCAGTTTCCCGCACAACCTTTGAAATTCCCTGACGGGTCGATTTCAGATTTTCGGTTAGTTTTTCCACAATTCGGGAATATTTTCTTCTGAGAAAAAAACCGGCAGCAACAATTAAAAGGAAAGTAACCAGAGGATGAGGAAGTAAAATACTGGAGCCGGTAAAGAATCCAAAAAATTGATTGGCCTTTAGTAATTGAAAAAACAAGGTAAAAGCTGATAGAATTGAATAAAGAACAATTTTAGTTTCCGATTCAGCAAAATAAAAAAGGAAAAAGGCTCCTGCCAAAAGCCATCCAACCGATTGGTAAACCGTGTCGGCAGGTTGCGGATGAATGGAAAAATCGGAAATAAAATAGGCATAAACAAAAAGGGGAACAGCAAAAATAGTATTTAAAGCGCAGTTAATTTTTGAATTTAAAAGACACGTAAGCGCAAGCACAGGAATGAGTATTAGCCCGATGTCGCAAATCAAACAAAAGCTACCGCTGCCGGCCGTTAATTTTATTATTAAGTTAACAAGGGTTGCCACACCCAAAATTGCAACAGCAATAAAAAGTTCAAAAAGCTTTTTTTTGTTCTCAGCAGAACTTTCGGGCCACAGCTTTTCTGTAATAATATGGTAAAAAGGTTTGTTCAACGCTATAAAAATAAAGATAATGGCATAATATCAATTACATTTTAAAATAAATTTAAGTTACAAAGTTCTGATGAATTTCGAATTTAAAAATATGACTTTTGTTTCGTTTTTATTTTGTTTTTGTGTAAGTATCTAAATGTCAGAATTTTGTTTTAGTTTGTTTTTAATTCCAAATGATTTTTGTTATGATTTTGATGGACTTGAATTTTTAGTTTTGCATAAAGAAATGGTGAAATTTAAAAACTATTGAATATGCCAAAAGGAATTTTTAATGTGCCTGTAGCGAAAAATGAACCTGTTTTAAGCTATGCTCCCGGTTCTCCTGAGAGAATTGAAGTAAAAAAAATGCTGGAAGAGCTTCGTTCAAAAGAAGTTGAACTTCCAATGGTAATTGGTGGTAAAGATGTATTTACCGACAGAAAGATAAGAATGGTTCCTCCACATGAAATAAGCCATACATTGGGGTATTACAACCAGGGCGATGCCAGTCATGTTGAAATGGCCATTGATGCAGCGCTTGAAGCGCGTGAGAAATGGGCCAATCTTTCGTGGCAGCACCGGGCTTCCATTTTTCTGAAAGCTGCCGATTTGTTGGCAGGTCCGTACCGGGCAAAAATAAATGCTGCTTCTATGCTTGGGCAGTCGAAAAATGTTTTTCAGGCTGAAATTGATGCCGCCTGTGAACTGGCAGATTTTTACCGGTTTGGAGTGAAGGCCATGATTGATATTTACAAAATGCAACCCGAGTCGGCTCCCGGAATCTGGAACTACAATGAGTTCCGCCCTCTGGAAGGATTTGTTTTCGCGCTCACTCCGTTTAACTTTACTTCCATTGCAGGCAACCTGCCTGTGGCTCCCGCTTTAATGGGAAATGTTTCGGTTTGGAAACCATCTAAAACCGCTGTTTATTCTGCCGGTGTAATTATGGAAGTACTGCGCGAAGCCGGCCTGCCTGACGGAGTAATTAACCTGGTTTTTGCCTCAGGACCGGTTACTGCCGATGTGGTTTTAACCCATCCTGATTTTGCCGGAATTCATTTCACCGGAAGCACCGAAGTGTTTCAGAGTATTTGGAAAACCATCGGAAACAACATTTACAAATACAAAACCTATCCGCGAATTGTTGGGGAAACCGGCGGTAAAGATTTCATTTTTGCAGATAACACCGTTAATATTCCTGAACTTACCACTGCAATTGTTCGTGGCGGATTCGAATACCAGGGACAAAAATGTTCAGCCGCATCAAGGGTTTATGTGCCAAAAAGCATTTGGCCAAAACTTAAACAGCAGTTGGGCGATATGCTTGCCACTGTTAAAATGGGTCCACCCGAAGATTTTACCAATTTTATAAATGCTGTAATTGATGAATCTTCATTTGATAAACTAAAAGGTTTTATTGACAGGGCACGCGAAGACAAAGATGCAGAAGTTATTTTTGGCGGTAAATGCGACAAAACGACTGGCTATTTTATTGAGCCAACAATTATTCAAGCCAAAAAACCTGATTATGTTACCATGCAGGAAGAATTGTTTGGTCCGGTTTTAACCATTTATGTGTATCCTGACGAGAAAATGGATGCAACCCTGGATATACTCGATAAAACTTCAATATATGCGCTTACTGGTGCAGTTTTCTCGCAAGACCGCTACAACATTGAAAAAATTACCAATCGGCTGACCAATGCTGCTGGTAATTTTTATATCAACGATAAGCCCACAGGCGCTGTTGTTGGCCAGCAGCCATTTGGCGGAGCGCGTGGCTCAGGAACAAACGACAAAGCCGGTTCAGTTTTCAATTTCCTGCGTTGGGTTTCCATTCGCACCATCAAGGAAAATTTTGTTCCGCCAACTAATTATTTATATCCGAATTTTTTACCGGATGAAGCGTAATTAGAAGTTAACGGAAGAGTGTTTATAAAAAGAGGGACGAAATAATTTGTCCCTCTTTTTTTTGCTTTCTTTTTGTGTTACTTTTGAATGTGAAAGAAACAGCTATGGCAAACGAAAAGCAACATAAAAATAAGTGGAGTAAAGTATTGAAAAACAAATACTTTATTGCATCAGTCCTGTTTTTGGCCTGGATTGTTTTTTTCGACGAAAACAGTTTTGTTTCGCATGCCGAAAATAAACAGCGGCTGAACGAACTGAATAAACAAAAGGAATATTACCTGGATCGCATTGAGGAGGATAAACAAAAACTGGAAGACCTGAATGCCGGCAAGCAAGAACTGGAAAAATTTGCCCGCGAACAATATTACATGAGCAAACCCGATGAAGATTTGTTTATTGTAATTGAAGAAGATTAATTGCCTGTAAAAAAAATCGCATAATTTTTGTAAAGTATAGATCAACTGTTTGATGGATAGTTGTATTTTTATTATATTGCTTTTTAGTATGAAAAACAATTTAGACATATTCAGAATTCAAACCAATAATGTGGCACCGCAAAAAGGCCGGATTTTAATTGCCGAGCCGTTTTTGCCGGGCAATTATTTTAATCGGTCGGTTATTCTTTTAGTTGCTTTTAGCGACAAAGGTGCCGTCGGATTTATTTTGAATAAAAAGGTAGAATTGGCTATTCACGATATTCTTCCCGGTTTTCCCGAATTTAATGCCGATGTTTACCTTGGAGGACCAGTTGCTACAGATTCCATTTATTTTATCCACAGGTTGGGGAAAAAACTTCCCGGCAGCATTCATGTTTTGGGAAATTTATATTGGGGTGGTGATTTTGATGTTCTGAAACAACAAATTTCTGCCGGAATTATTCCACCAACCGACATCCGATTTTTTGTGGGGTACTCAGGTTGGGATTCAGGTCAGCTTGAAAGGGAAATAAAAGAGGATTCGTGGCTGGTTACCGATGTGGACGAGGAAACCGTAATGCAGGATTTACATCAGGAATCGTGGACCGAATTTGTTAAAAAAGCAGGTTCCCGCTATTCCGTCTGGGAAAATTTTCCGGAAAATCCGGCTATGAATTAAGTTTGATTTTGTCTTTCAAAACCTCATAAATTTTTTTTGAAAAATAGTGGAGAAACCGTTTGTTTCCGATACCCAGAATCCATTGAATACCTGCATTTTCTGATGCCAAAAATATTTCATCCATTTCAAAAATTTTCGATTCTTCAATCCTGGTAATTTCCGAAACATTCAAACCTTCCAGTTTTGCTGATTTCAATACAAAAGACCGTAACACATCTTCGTAACAACCTGTTGCAAGAGAAGGGGTAATCAGTTCATTTTCCTTTATCAAAAAAATATTGGCATGGGCACATTCGCAAACAGAATGGTTTTCGTTCAGAAATATAACCTGCTGAAGCGTACTGTGATGTATTTCTGAAAGACCTGTCTGCCAAAGCATTTCATTAAAAAAGGGAAACCGGTTGAAAGGATTTTGCGATAGTTTTTTTTGGATTGAAAAAGTAGCCAGTAATCCGGCTTCAGCAAACGGAAAATCGAATTCCTGAAAAGCACTGGCTGTAATAAGGGTTTGAACCTTATTCTTATTCCGGAATAATTGAAAATAAACATATCCGGAGCGATAGAATTTATTTTTGTTCAACATGCGTTTGGTAATCCGAAACAGTTCCCCTGGGTTTTCAAATTCTTTTGGGAAAGGCAATTTAAGCGCTTCTGCTTGTTTTTTTATCTGTTCAATGTTTTCTGAAAAAAACGGAATGCCACCGTAACCGTACCAAATTTTTTGCGAAAGTCTGAAATTTGATTCCGTAAGGATTTGATTCAGATTTATTTCATCGGTTTTGGCTACTTTGCCATTTGCAATCAGAAATTCCATGATAACGGTTATTTGGAGTCAAATTTAAAAATTACATCGAAACCACTGGCTCTCGACGAATTGTTCAGTTCCAAAAACAGAAAACGAAACAGTTCATATTCCAGCTTAACCTCATATTTTACCATGTCTTTTTCATGGGTTTCACCAAATCGTTGTTCGTAGCTTACAAACAGGTCGTTGGTAATGTATTTTCCCACCACTACCGTTGCATTGTCAAATCCTCCGTCGCTTTTCACCTCGATGTAATCCACCGCAAGTTTTTCACCCAAAAAGTTGGTGAGCTGTGAGGTGAGAATTGAAGCTGCAGCCCTTCCGGCCAGGCTTCCACCTCCGGCACCGTCCATGTTGTCCTGCTCGTCGATGGTGAGTTCGTTCATGCTTTTACCAAATAAAATATATGAAATGGCATCGCCTTCACTTATTGAGCTTCCGTCGAGCTGGAAATTTACTTCGGGCGATTCGGCTGTTCCTCTGACGTTTACCGAGAGGTTCTGTTCAACCCGCTGCGGATTGCGGAATGCGTACGATGCCGTGATGTCCATGTTTGGCATCATGTCTTCGCCACCCTGAAAACTGATGGCGCCTTCATCAATCACAAATGTTTTGCCCAGCAAATCGTATTGTCCGCGCACAACGTCCACCGCGCCAAACAATTCGAAAAAGTCAAAGTTTTTTCGCAATTCCACATCACCCGAAATTTCAATGTACATGTCATCGTTTTTAATCCATGTATTTCTTGGGATACGAATGCGCAGATTTCCTTTAAAATTGTCAAAATAATCAAGCCTGACTGTGTCTGAATCAACTGGTTGATTTTCTGAGAGAAACAGCGTATCGTTTATTTGTTCCGTTTTTTCAAGTTCCTCTACCAGAATTGGTTTGGGAAGATCGGGAACATAAATGCGGCCCAACATGCGTAAAACGGTTGGAATAAATATTTCGGCGCGGGGAATGGTAATGTCGCCGCCATAAACCACTTCTCCTTTTTTACCTCCAAACGTTGCACTTCCGTTCATTTGCATGTTAAACTGGCGGTGATTAAATGGTTGAAAGCGATTAAATTTCAGGGTAATTTCTGACTGGCTGATGTCACCCTTGTATAAATCCGAAACAAAATCCATTTGTCCGGAACCTGTTAAACTTCCGTCGCTGCTTCTCACCAAAAGATTTTCTACCCGAACTTTATCCCGTAAAAAGTTTAGGTTCAGCCCAACGTTTTTGTAGTCAATTCCAAATTCGCGTATTTCCACCGAAGCATCCCGCAGCCTGATGTTTCCTTCCGGATTGGGTGATTCAACTGTGCCCGAAAGGTTTAAATCACCTTCAATAAATCCGCCGATATTGGCGTCCGGATTCATGGCCTGCACAAGTTCAAGCGATAATTTTTCAAGAATTACCCTGCCTTTCACCGAATCTTTGGGACTGAACCCGAATTTTAGGGAATCGGGATAAAAGCGAAGCGGAATTTCAGCCCGGGCTTCCAGTTTGCCGCTGTCTTGCGGAACCACATTTAAACCTGCCGAAAACAGATTATCATCGTAATTCAGGTCGCCTTCGAATTGCAAAAACCGGTATCCACTGAACTCTGCTTCATTAAAGGCAAATTTCCCTTCCATTTCCGGATTTTCAAAAGTGCCTGCAAAATCCAGTTCCGCTTCAAAAATACCGGCGATTTGGTCAATAAATCCCATTTCTTCCAGTAGGGTCATCGAAATTTTACCGATGTTTATTTTGCCTGTAACCGGGTCATTCATGTTGAACACAACGTTCATGCTGTCTGCGTTAATTTCCAAAGGAAAAGCAGCCGACATTTCAATTCTGCCACTATCGTTGGGAGCCACAAGTGTTTCCATAACGAAACGGTTACCAGCATATTCCATTTTTCCGGTGATGTCTTTTAGCTTGAACTTGTCAAATCCTGGCTCTGTAAACGAAAACCGGGAATTCAGTAAAAGGGAATCGGTTTTTCCTTTTAAATCGATTTCAAGTCCGAAAAGTCCGGTAACCGGTTGTTCAAGTTCTAAAAGCTGCATCACATTTTCCAGGTTTAATCCGCTGATTTCGAGATGAAAATCCTGTTCATTCGTCAGATTGATTACTCCGTTTGCAGCAATAAACTGTTCCTGTTCCTGGTGGTTTGAAACCATATTGAAGTTTTCTATTCGGTAATTCTGTGCATCCAGTTCAATAATTGCCGGTGGTTGTTTCAGCGCCCATTTCTGGTTTTTATAGTCCACTTTCCAGTCCGAAAGGCTTATTTTCAGTGGATCTGCCGGTATTATTCCGGCTTCAATTTGAGTGGTTAATTCGCGCGCCGCCAGTTTTGCTGTAAGAATCAGCGAATCAGTATTTCCAATGGCATGTGTTGTCACCGAGTCAATAAGCAGTTCGCCTGTTTGAATTTTTTGTGCAACCACTCGGGCATCAAAGAGGGTATCAGCAGAAGTAATTTGTCCCGTTGCATTCAGGTTGAGTTTTGCCATCGTAATTTCTCCGTACATGCTGGAATCCAGTTCGGCAGTGGTTTCCAGTGACAGATTATTGGGACGACCCCAAAGTCTGGCCCTGATTGTTCCGTTGGTTTCCAGGCTGCTGTCTGGCAGGTAGGCATAAAATTCTTCCAGTCCGGAAATTGTTGCCTGAAGTTGTAGATCAGACTGCCCGGTAAAACTGTAATTACCACTTGCTGTCAGCAGTGCCGATTGGGTTTTGGTACGCAGTGTATCCACTTTCAGGTTTTGATTTCGGTATGCTACCTTTGTAACCAATGTATCTATTTGAATGTGTTGAAAGCGGGAACCCAGCATGTTCATCCGGGCAGAGACTGAAATTTTTTCAGGATCGAATTCTTTTCCATTAATGCTGGCTGTTAGATTGAGGTTGGAATTTAAATCATCAATTCCTGTGAGCCTTTCCAAATCCAGGTTTTTGGCTGAAAATCCTATGGTGTAAGTTGGAATATCAAACAGGTTTTGTACCGACGGATTCAGTTTGAAACTTCCGAACTGGCCGTTTCCCTGCATTAGTCCGGCAAGGTTTCCATTGTTTAAACTGAGGTCGAAAGTGATTTTGTCGAGTTGTTTGTGCTGAATTACCCAGTTGTTTAATTCCCCTTTTAGCGCAATTTCTGCAGTTTTGGGATCTATTCCTTGTCCGTTTACAGAAAGATTTCCGTTTAACGTATAGGGCAAATCCGTCATTCCCAGCCAATGAACGAGATTCACATCTGAAAAATTTCCTTCCAGTGAATACGAGAGGATAGTTTCTTCTGAATTGAAGAGGAAATCGGCCAAATTGCCGGAAGCAGCCTGAAGAATGATTTGCTGGTTTTGATCTTCCAGTTGGATTGATACACGTGCCTTATTTTCCTCCATGCCAGCCTGCAGTTTAATGTTGGGAGTTGTCGGAAACTTCAGGTATGGCAGAAAATAGTTGAATTCGGAAAGGTTCAGTTCAGGAATTTCAATATGGGCATTTCCTGCCTGTTGTTCCGGTGAAAATCCGGCCTCTCCGCTAATTTGATTGATGCCCGTTTCGATTTTGAAATTTTGCAGTTCGATGAATTCATTGTTTTGTGAAAGGCCAAATTCAAGGCGCTTCAGGTTGAAATCAGGATTTCGGGTGGAAAATGAAAACTGTTTCAGTTGCGCTTGCTGTTCATTTTCAAACCAAAAAACCGAAAGCTCTGTGTTCAGTTTTTCAATCCGTTGGGGAATGATGGTGTCAGTTGTTTCGGTTCGGATAATTCCGTTTACCAACCTGAAAAGGGGTAGTTTTATATTGAAATTTCCTGAACTTTCTGGTTCAGTGTCCGATTTTTCCGCCACGGTTTTTACAATCTGCTGAACATTCCAAACCGAATCGTTTACCTGTTTCAGAAAAAACCGGGGGTGGATAATTTCGGCGAATTGAATATCGAGGGTATTTCGCAAAAGCGGCCAAAGATTATACCCGGCCTTTATTTCATCAATTTGTGCCAGTGTGTCCGGTCCCATGGTTACCATCACATTCTGAATGGAAATACTGCTAAAAAAGTTGCCCTCAATTTTTCCGACAGAAAGGTTTCCGTTGATGATTTTGTTCACCTGCGTTTCGGCAATCCGGGCAATTTTTCGTTTGGCTGGTTCGGTTTGAATGAGCAGGCCGGCAAGCATTACCAAAAGCAGGATTCCCAGGATAATTGATCCCGGAATAACCAAACCGTATTTAATTCCTCCCTTCATATTAAAATGCCTGTCCTACACTGATGAAAAACTGCGGGCTTCTTTTCTCGTTCCATAATGGAACGCCAACATCAAAACGCACCGGGCCGATGGGCGTTTCAAGGCGCAAACCCGAACCGGCAGCGTATGCAAGGTTATTAAAATCGTACGACCATGATTTCTCCCAAACGTTTCCTGCCTCGAAAAAGGCCACCAGACTCAACCGCCAAACCAACGGATACCGAATTTCAAAGTTGCTTTCGAAAATACTTTTTCCACCCTGTGGTGTTCCGCTTTCCCGTTTAGGCCCCAGTTCGGAACGGTTCCAGCCCCGAATGGAATTGCTTCCTCCGGAATAAAACCTGTCTTCAACTGGAATAAATTTGCTGCTGTCGGCAGAACTGATTCCGCCGGCCATAAACCGAAAAGCCAGCACAAAATCGCCTATGTCCTGATAGGTTCTGACATCGCCCCAAAGCCGTGAGTAGTTAAAATTACTGCCAAAAATGTGTCCGTTTATCTTGTAGTTTATTGACAGGTTAAAGCCATTCACCGGTGAGAAGGTTGGTGCGGAATTATTGAAAACACCACTAAGCAAAATCCCGGATTTGTTGTAGAGGAATTTGCTGCTTTCCATGTTCAGAAACTCAGAATCGCCGGCTTCAATTCGCTGCTGCACGTTTTCGAGATAGTAAGTTATTTTTCCGGTTGTTGACGGCGAAAATTGGTAGGTGAGGGGAATGTTCACCCCAAAAGTGCGCGTATTGTAACCGGGTTCTTTGTTTCTTATTAGAAACGGATTAACCGAAATGGTGCTGTTAAAACCGAGAAACCGGGGCTGAATCCAGCGTAATCGTGCCGAATAGGGTTCCAGAGCCGAATGTTTCAGGTAAAGGTTTATCCGGCGGGCGCCACCCAAAAATCCGCGGTAATTCAAATCAAGGAAAGTCCGGAACTTGTCTTCGGTGCCGTAACCCACTCCAAACCGGGTTGTTATCCGAGGCGCTTCTTCAATGTATATATTTACCGGAATCGGGCTTTTTTGTATTTGGGGTTCCCGTTCGGGCAAAACAGAAACCACCCGGAACAACTGCAAACTATACAAATTCTGCCGGGTTCTGTCAAGTAAAGATTTATCGTATAAATCGCCCTCTTTGTACTTTAGCTGCTTTCGGATAAACTCTTCGGAAACGTTTTTGTTTCCTGAAATTTGAGTTTCACCCAAATAGGATACCGGACCGGGTTGAACTGTATAGCGGATGCCGGTTGTTAGTTTTTCCGGTTTAAAATGAAGACTGTAATCGGCAACAGAGTAAGCGTAACCCAGGTTTCGGAAAGCATCTTCTATAAAACGGGTATCCTGCTTCAGCGCTTCATCACGGAACCGCTTGCCTTCTTTCAATTCTAATTTTCCTGAAATTTTCCTGAAAAGCGAATCCGCATCCAGGTTCTCGGAACTGTTTGCGATAATCAATGACAGACTATCGGCAACAACAGGTTCTCCTTCAGTGATTTCAATGATGATTTTTACCATTTGCTTTTTCTCGTTTACAAGCAAAGGCTGAAGTGCGGTTTGAACATTTAAAAAACCTTCAGTCTGGTATATTCGCTTTAGGCGCTCCAGGTCAAGATCCATGAGTTCCTGACTATATAAAAAAGGTTCTTTTTTTGTGAATTTTTTTTCGATCCATGAAACTTCTTTTAAAGCCATTTTTTCGAGCAGGAAATCTTTTTTAAGGGTTTTGTTCCCTTTAAAATCAACTTGTCTGACTTCAAAATTTTCCTGCGCCTGCAATAAACGCGGAGAAAGAATGCAGGAAAGAAGAAAAATTGTTATGGCTACAAGTTTTTTATGGCGCATCCATCTGTTTCTGTAAATTCTGTTAAAACTTAATCCGAATTCCGGTTTTAAAGTTAGCTGTGCATGTAATATAAACGGTACTTACACCCAATTGTTTTTTTAGTAAACACTCACAAAGTTATTTTAAATTTTGTGATAGCTGCTTAAGGACCGTATTTTAGAAACTCATCCGGTCATTGTCTGTTCAGGTTTTGTGGTTGTAAGATCAGCAGATGCATTGTTCATAAAATTGGATGCCAAAATAAGAGTGAAAAACGATACAATCTTTGTAACATGCTGTGGGGCTCCCCAAAAATCAGATTACAAAACAATTATAAAGAATTGCCAGTCAATTTAGTCGCAAAAGGAATTAACCCAAAGATACCCCGGTTCAGTGATTATAAATTGGAATTCCAATTTAAATAATATTCACCCAAAAGAATACATCGTAAAAAATCTTAAATACCCATGATTTGCCCTGCAAAAAGCAGCTTTTTGGTTGCTTTTATGGTTTTATAAAATATACATTTTACATATCGTAAAGTGGATTTGACCAAAATTTTTTTATTGGATATTCTTCCAAAAATGCGCTGTAAATGAGTTTATGCTGAAATTAAGAGTCTCGATCCGAAGCCTTAAGTACGAAAAAAAGTCAACCTTATTTAGGCATGCACAGCTGTCCTCCCATGAAATAAGGTGACAAAAAGTTTAGTTGATAACTTCTTAAATTTGCCTTATTATGGGAAACAAAATTAGAAAAGTTCGTCAATTTAGCACAGACTTTAAGAAAGAGAAAGTTAAACAAATCGATGACGGCAAAATCACGGTCTTGCAGTTGTCACGGATTTATGAGGTTTCCAGCACAGCGATTTACAAGTGGATTCGCAAGTATTCGCGCTATGCGGGTCAGAATGAAAGAGTAGTTATACAGAAAGAGTCAGAACAGACCAAGACCTTTTGGCTTTTAAAGAAGGTTTCAGAGCTTGAACAACTTGTAGGACAAAAGCAGGTTGAAATAGAGTACCTTAAAAAGGTAATCGATTTTGGTTCAGAAATAACGGAAAAGGACATCAAAAAAAAGTTCGAATCCAGGTCCTGAACTGGTTCCGGGAGCACCGGGAAGAAACAGGCATGAAGATAGAAATGCTTTATCTCGTGGCAGGCATAAAACGGCAAGATTACTTTCGCCAGCAAAAAAGGCAGATAAAGCAAGCGTTCATTGAAACACGTACCATCGAAATGGTACAAGCTATAAGGGAACGACATCCGGTGATGGGAGCCCGTCCGATGTTCTATGCACTAAAAATAACCGGTATGGGAATCAATCGTTTTGAGCGGTTAATATCTGAATCGGGCCTTGGGATAGAACGAAAAAAGTTGTGGATTAAAACAACCAACAGCAACCACAATTATTTTAAGTACAGCAACCTGACCAACGGACTGGAGCTAACCTGTATTAATCAGTTGTAAAAGGACAAAGGACAAACCTGAAACTTGAAACTTGGAACTTGAAACTACATTCCCTACTTTTGCAGCGGTTTTAAAATGAAACAATGCAAAACATTTATCCGCCACATTTTGAAGAAAAGGTAGGTTTCGACCGCATTCGGGAGATGCTGCACAATAAATGCCTCAGCCCAATGGGTAGCGAATGGGTAGATGCCATGCATTTTCAGGATGATTTTGAAACCATTTCACAGCAGTTGGGCGAAGTAAATGAGTTTTGCCGTATCATTCGCGAGGTGGAAAATTTCCCATCGAGCCATTTTTACGATTTACGCAGCGCCTTGCAAAAAATTAAAATTGAAGGCCGTTTTCTGGAAGCAGAAGAGTTGTTTGATTTGAAACGCTCGCTGGAATCGGTGCGGGCCATTGTGCAGTTTTTCAAAAAGCAGGAAGAGGACATTTTTCCTTTGCTGAAAAAGAAAACAGAACGAGTACAGATTTTCCCTTACATTTACGATCGGATTGAGGCCATCATCAACAAATTCGGAAAAATACGCGACAATGCCTCACCCGAGCTGGCGCAAATCCGGAAAAGTATTTTGTCGCTGAACTCAAACATGTCGAAACGGTTACATGCTATTTTAAAACAGGCGCAAAAGGACGGACTGGTGGACGAAGATGCTTCGGTTTCTATCCGTGACGGGCGGGCTGTCATTCCCATTTCAGCCGGAAACAAACGCAAAATAAAAGGCATTGTTTACGACGAGTCGGGCACAGGCAAAACATCCTATGTGGAGCCCAACGAAATAGTGGAAATGAACAATGAAATCCGCGAACTGGAATATGCCGAACGCCGGGAAATTGTGCGCATCCTCACCGAATTTTCCAATGACATCCGACCATACCTCACCGACTTGCTTTACTCCTATGACTTTTTAGGCAAAATTGATTTTATCCGTTCCAAAGCCTTGCTGGCTGTGGAATTCAACGCCATTCGGCCTGAGTTGCAGAAAGCGCCGCTGGTTCAGTGGCAAAAGGCAGTTCACCCGCTTTTGCAGCAGGCGCTGAAACGTGAAAACCGAAAAATCGTTCCGCTCAATATTCACCTCGAAGAAAAAAATCATATCCTGCTTATTTCAGGTCCAAATGCCGGTGGAAAATCGGTATGCCTGAAAACTGTTGGATTGCTTCAATACATGCTGCAGTGCGGACTGCTTATACCGGTAAACGAAGCCAGTAAAACCGGTATTTTCCGGCAACTTTTTATCGATATTGGTGACGAGCAGTCCCTGGAAAACGACCTGAGCACCTATAGTTCGCACCTGATGAACATGAAACATTTTGTAAAAAACAGCAACGAAAACACGCTGGTGCTTATCGATGAATTCGGAACCGGCACCGAGCCCATGCTGGGCGGCGCCATTGCCGAAGCCATACTCGACGAGTTGAATCAATTGCGGGCGTTTGGCGTGATTACTACGCACTACACCAACCTGAAACATTTTGCCTCGTCAGCCGAAGGAATTGTGAACGGTGCCATGTTGTACGATTCCCAAAATATGAACCCGCTGTTTCAACTTGAAATTGGCAAACCCGGAAGTTCCTTTGCATTTGAGATTGCACGAAAAATCGGGCTTCCCGAAGAAATTCTGGAAAAGGCCACTGAAAAAGTGGGGAAAAAACATATTGACTTTGACCGCAACCTTCGCAAAATAAACCGCGACAAAAGGTACTGGGAAATCAAGCGGGATAAAATCAGAAAGGTCGAAAAGATCCTCGATAACATGGCCGTTAATTATGAAACCGAGCTGAAGGAAACCCAAAAACAGCGAAAAGAAATTCTGAAAAAAGCACGGGAGGATGCTGAAGTTTTGCTTGCCGGCGTGAACAAACGAATTGAAAATACCATCCTCGAAATAAAACAAGCGCAGGCCGAAAAAGAAAAAACCAAACAGGCAAGGACAAAACTGGGAAAACTGAAAAGTGAGATAGAAAAAAATACCTCCGAAAATGATGCAGGCATTGAAGCAAAAATGGAGAAACTTCGGCGGCGTGAAAAAAAACGAAATCAGAAACGGCCTTCAGATTCAAAAAAAGAAATCAGCAAAAAGAAACCGGAAAAACCCGTTGAATTAAAACCCGGAGATAAGGTTCGAATTATTGGCCAGCAAACCACTGGAGATTTAATTGAACTGAACGATAAAAATGCAGTGGTGGCATTCGGGCAGCTCATCACCACCCTGCCCCGCAAGCAGGTGGAACGACTGAGTAACAACGAGGCAAAAAAAGTTGAAAAAAGTTCCCGGTCAGGGGCAGGAACCCGGTTGTTAAGCAATTATTCTGAACGGCGGCTAACCTTCAAACCCGAAATCGACATTCGCGGACAACGGGCAGAGGAAGCTATTCCCAAAATTCAGGAATTTATTGATGAAGCTATCATGTTTGAAGTGGCGGAGTTACGTATTTTACATGGCAAAGGGCATGGCATTCTAAAAGAAACCATCAGAAGCTATTTGCGTACAGAACCCATGGTGCGCAATTTTAAAGACGAACATGTAGATTTTGGAGGCGCCGGAATTACCATTGTTCATTTGGCTTTGTAAAAAACTACCATCCGGGAACGAAATTCAACCCGAAATTTTTATTTTGCCAGCCGCCATTCTGGAACGGAATCGCAAAGTAAGGTTCCAAAATCATGTAACCCAAAACATTTACCCGAACCGATACGCCGGTGCTAAAAACAGGAACACGTTGGTTAAATGCAGCTTCAGCCCAGGTGATTTTCGGCTTGTCACCTGCGCTCCAGGCCAAACCTCCATCAAAAAACAAATTCAAGTCAGTCAGAAAATATTTTGACCCGAACAGTGCAAGTCTTTTGGGACCAGTCATGGGTACGCGCAATTCGGCATTAACCACTGCTACCCTGCTGCCGCTTAAATGAGAGTAATTCAGTGAATTAAAACCTATTGTGTTGTCGCCCGGGTTTCCGTAAAACGATAAATTTTCATAGCCCCGAATCAGCCAGGGATATCCCAGGTAGATTGGTGAAACAATGTCAGTTTCCGAACCTTTTCCATACCTCCCGTAATGGTAAAACCGAAAAGCCAGGGTAACCGGATTGATAAAAGAATATTGCCGGTAATCCACAAGGCCGGTAAAAAAATTCACGGCGCCAAAATACTTCTCTAACTGGTATCGTGTGCGCTGGCCACGCATGGGCGAAGTCATTCCAAAATACGAATTATCGGTTACATAAGCCAAATCAATTTTCTGGTAATTGTTTCCGTCGGGCGCCGGCATTCGTTCTTTGCTGTAGGCCACCGGATATCCAAAATCGTCGTAATAATTATGATACCGGTCTATTCGGTAATAATACCACGAGGTAGATACACCTGCCTCAAACCTTCGTGTTTGCGAAAGTGCATGGTAAGTAAAAAAGGAAATGTTGTCTTCAAACATACGAATGTAATCCAGCACCAAATCGGTAACCGGAACCTCGTAAGTCTCGTCATCATCTTTCGATTTGAAAATCAGCGTATCGCGTCTGAAAAACATATCACCGGCGCGGTATGGAATATGTGAAGCAGTGACTCCCCAGTTGAACTTTCGGGTTTGATTCACATAGGCAACCTGCCCTCCAAAATCATAAATTTCGCCATTCAGGGCAAGAATAGAATAAAGCTGGTTATTCCCAACCATGTCGCTGAAAATCATCGTCACGCTGCCTGCCATACTGTTCGTATTGTAACGTCCACCGGTGGAAATTCCAACCCCGGCAGTATTTGAAATGTAATCGAGCTTAAATTTCGGCCTGTAAGGAACTTTCTTAACTGAATCAGGAGGAAGCGTCAATTCATTATTCCATCGTTTGTAAAGTGCCGCATCAACAATATTGCTGTAATTATGGTTCAGCGGCGGCAAAGTTCCCGGTTCAAAATCAACACGTGTTTTATCCATTTCTTCAAAACGAAAATCGGCAGATGTGGCCGTATAAATTTCGTAACTGTTTTTATTGTAGTATGTGAAAGCAATCAGATCACGTCCAATGGCTGCACTCATGGCGGTAGAATAGGGAGTAAGACCACTGATGCCTGTTTTAAAACGGGTTAACCGGAATACTTTCTCTGATTCAAGATCATAAGCAAATAAATTTCTGAAACCATCGGCATTGGAAAGAAAATAGATGCTTTTGCCATCATGCGAAAAACGGGGATTCAGATTGTCTGCCCCGGGAAATACTTCCAGCTTCTGAATTTCCTGTGTTCTGATATCGATGATTTTCAAAATTGTACTGAACTTTTTTGCCTGGCGGTCTGCGTTCATTTCTTCGTCCACAAACACAATATAATTTCCATCGGGTGACCACGCCGGGTGAATTTTGGATGAAAAACCATCAGTCAGTTTCGTAATATTTCCGGTCCGGGTGTTGTAAATGAATAAATCGCCAATGCCTTCAACCAATCCTGAAAAAACAATGTGCCTGCCATCCGGCGACCATTCCGGATTGGAAAAAGAAGGAACATTGTCAAACTCAATTTCATCGGTAATTTTGGCACGTTTCACATCCACAATCGCTAGTTTGTTTTTTCCTTTCTGAAAAATGACAAAAGCAAATTTTTTGCTGTCGGGCGACCACGTGCCTGCCGACTCATTAAAACTAAAATCATCAATTTCATGGTTGCGGGTAATGCTCGAAAGTTTTTTGATAATCTTTCCTGTTTCAGCGTCAGCCAGAAACAGATCGAGGGTAAATACATCTTTTTCCGAAAAAAAAGCCAGATATTTCCCGTCGGGGCTAAGTGACGGCGACAAATTCATTCTTCCTGAGTTCTTTTCGGAAATGATTTTTTTGCCTGCAACATAAGTAACCGAATCTTCAATGTACTTATTGTAATAAGTTTCCATGGCATTTTTCCACAATCCTGAAAGCGTTTTGGCGTCAAAGCCAAGCAGCGAATCGAGCGCATTATCAAGGCCAAACCTGGCTGTTTGTGTAAAAATAGGAATGATGAGCGAATCGCCCCAGGTTTTGCCAATCATGGCCCAAAACGCATGGCCATAGCGATAAGGAAAGTATTTTGCTTCTGTTGACAGTTGTTTCAATGTAGGGAAATCGTTGTTCACCAGGGCATCCCGCATCCACATAGCTGTGTTGGGGTCCACGCTCCCAATGGAAAAATATTCTGCCATACCCTCAATCATCCAAAGCGGAATATTATTCAAAGAAGAGCCGCTAATGGAATCGGAATGCAGCAACCGGTTGAACTGAAAAGCGTGAACCAGTTCATGCCCCAAAACATGGTCGGTTTGTGCCAATGTAGGTGCAACCGGCATTACCACCCTGTTTTTTAAAGCTTCAGTAACTCCTCCGGTGGTTGTACCAATAGTACCGCTAATGGCTGTAGTTTGCTGGAAGTCTGAATGATTGGTATATAGTATCAACGGGTTTTTATTTTGAAAGGTATCTTTAAAAACCTTCTGGTGCATAACATACCACTCTTCGGCCCATTCAGCAAATTGAGCAATAAATGTATCGTTTTTCAGGTAGTGATAAATTTCGAAATTTGGCGTATAAAGCGCATCGTATTTAAAAGTTCGGTAACTGGGCTTGTTCCGGCCAAAGTACTGGGAAAAAACATTCAGCGGCCAGAAAAGCAAATAACCCAACGACAACAACAGTATCATGAAATACTCTTTTTTCATTGTCATGCCCTCCGGTTTTCTGTCTGCCAAAATTCCAAATTACGACAGACAAATTATCGTTTCATTCATCTGTTCAACATTCTTACAAACAAAAAGAACCCATATCAAATTGTATGCCAACAGATTAACACTAAAAAAAAGCATTCATCAGTTTAAGAATTTTTAAAGAATCACTAACCTAATTTACCGGAAATTGTACCTGTTTGTAATTCATTTCAATGTGCTGGCTGTCAACCGGCAAATAAAGTTTAATAAAATCCGCCTCTCTTAAAGCGGGGAAAAAAACTTTTCCCTGCATGCTGTAATTGCTTTCCAGGGTAGTTTTTCTTATGGTGGAACTTTTCCACGAGTCCATCACTTCATTGAGGTTTTGTGACTGAAAGGAATGATGTGCATCGGTAGCAAGGGCATGATGGTAAAGATGAGTGCGTAAATGGTTATTGTGAGGATTTCCGTCAGTAGTAACAGCTATTCCGGTGGCAATATCAGCCGTTGCAGCTAAAACGGTAAATCCTATTTGATTCAATTCACGGGCTTCATTTTTCGAGAGTTCTTTTTCAATTTCCAGAATTTCATTTTCCGGGTCAGCGGCCCTCAACCGACTTTCCGTTAATGGTTCGTTATTGCCATTAAATGCCTGGATATAAAAATCGGCGGGGTCAATTAAAACCGGCAAATTAGAGTAATTGGTAATATTAAAATCGAACCAGTATTTATTGTCTTTCAGTTGATCAAAACCCACTTCATATATTACTCCGTAAAGCGAATCGGAAACAAACTGCTGGCCGTACCGCCATTTCACATCATTTTTTTCGGGTTGAAGCCGGACTATATTTTGAGGTGAAAAGCAGGATTGAAAAACGAACAGGATTAGCACAAAAACTGCAATTGAGGTAAAATTTTTTTTCATTGTAAATTGTTTTCTGGTTTTACAGGCCTTAAACAAAAGTTGTACCTGGTTGTAGAATTTTATATGCTTTTATAAGAAAATTCAATGAACAGCATATTGCATTCAACGAACAACATTTTTATGCATTCTTTTTGATTGTTGCCAAATACAAATCTTCCACTTTTTTTCTGGCCCAGGGAGTGCGTCGTAAAAACTTCAGGCTCGAATTAATGCTCGGGTCTTTTTGAAAACAATTAATCCGGATGCGTTTGCCCAATTCTTCCCAGCCATAAAAGCTCACAAGATAAACCATAATTGCTTCGAGGGTTTTACCGTGTAACGGATTGTTTGGTTGCATGGGTAAATTATAAAAATGTAAAATTGTGAAATTGTTTCAAGAGCTGAAAACTGAGACTGTAAACTGGCGACTGCGACTGAAAACTTCACCTCAGATCTTCAACCCTTCCAGCAATTCGATATACCGCTGAACGCCTGCAATAATTTCACTTTTATATATGTACTCATCGGCAGAATGGGAACGCGCCGAGTCGCCCGGCCCCATTTTTACTGATGGAAATGAAATAATGGCCTGATCTGATGTTGTAGGCGATCCGTAAATCCGGATTCCCATTTCGGCTGCTTTTCGGGCAAACGGATGATCGACACTGATTCCTGATGAATTCAGACGGAAAGATCGCGGTTTGACTTCCGAATCAATCAGTTCAGAAATAATTTTTGCAGCTTCTTTATTGGAGTAAAACTCGTTGGTACGAACATCCACCACAAAATGACAGATATCCGGAATAACATTGTGCTGAGTACCGGCTTCAATCTGGGTTACAGTAATTTTAACTGCCCCCAGTATCCCATCGGCTTTTTCAAATTCAAAATTTCTCAATTTTTGAATATCGTCGAGAGCTTTATACAGTGCATTGTCTCCTTCAAAGCGGGCTGCGTGGCCTGATTTTCCGTGAGCAAAACAATCGAGCACCAGCAGGCCTTTCTCGGCAATAGCCAGCTCCATGCGGGTTGGTTCGCCAATTATGGCAAATGCAACCGGTGCAATTTCGGGCAAAACAATTTCGAGGCCCTGCCTGCCTGAAATTTCTTCTTCGGCAGTGGCAGCAAAAATCAGGTTGAACGGCAAATCTTCCCTATCATAAAAATGAAGAAAAACGGCCAGCAAAGCCATCAGAGGGCCTCCGGCATCGTTGCTTCCCAGCCCGTAAAGTTTGTCGCCGTCTTCGATGGGTGAAAAAGGATCGAGCACATATCCTTTTGCAGGGCGTACGGTATCGATATGTGAATTAAGCAAAAGAGTAGGTTTTCCTTTGGTAAAATGCTTGTTAAAGGTCCAGGTGTTGTTCTTTTTAACTTTAAACGGAATGTTCTCCAATTGTAAAAATTCCCGCATTACCTCTGCAGCTTTTTCTTCTTCTTTGCTAAATGAGGGTGTCGAAATCAACCTTTTCAACAAATCAATAAATTTCTCCATATCTGATTTAAATTTCGAGGGTGCAAAAGTGAGAAAAAAAACCGGAATTCGAACAATACCAAATTGTATTATATTTGTGTTCAATTCAATAAAAAAATGACAAAAAAAGTTTTTTCGGAAAATCAAAAACAGCTTGCCCGGTTTGCCAAAGCGCTTGGCCATCCGGTAAGGGTTTATATTATGGAACTGCTGTCGAAACAATCGTGCTGCTACAGCGGCGATCTTTCGGAAGACCTCCCCATTGCCAAATCTACTCTTTCGCAACATTTGAAAGAACTGAAAGCTGCCGGATTAATTCAGGGCGAAATTGAAGCGCCAAAAATAAAATACTGCATTAACCAGGAAAACTGGAATCTGGCCAAAAAACTTTTTCAAAATATGTTGCAGAAATAGTTTTTTTTTAATTCCATTGTTCGTATTTTTGCGAACAGCGAACAATTAATTTTTAATAATGGACATAAAAGTTTTAGGAACAGGCTGCCCAAAATGCAAGGCATTGGAAAAAGCAGCCAACGATGCAGTAACTGCTGCCGGTGTGGATGCAACCGTATCGAAAGTGGAAGATATCATGCAAATTATGCAGTTTGGTGTAATGACCACCCCCGCACTGGTAATTGACGGTAAAGTTTTGATAAAAGGCCGGGTGCCCAGTGTAGATGAAATCAAAAATTTATTAACCAAATAAAAACCGGAAATCATGAAAAAAGTAATTTCAGTTTTGAGTTTTGTTTTTGTACTCGGAGTATTCTCTTCAAATGCACAGTGCTGCAACAAAACAGCAGAGGATGACAATTCAGTCAATGCGCTGGCTTTGGCAGAAGAAGAAAATGAATCGGCCGTTAAAGCTTACTATTTTCACACTTCACGGCGTTGTGTAACCTGCAAAACAGTTGAAAAAGTCACAACCGAATCGTTAAAGGAATTGTATGGCGACAAAATCCAGTTAAAATCAGTGAACCTCGACAACAAAGAGAATGAAGAACTGGCCAAAAGCCTTGAAGTTGGTGGGCAGTCGCTTTTATTTACAAATGGCAGCAAAAAAGTTGATATCACTACCGACGGTTTTATGAATGCATTAAGAAACCCGGAGAAACTCAAAGAAAAAATTAAAACAACGGTGGAGTCGCTGAAGTAAAAATCTGAAATGGAAGTACTGCATAATTTTCTTGAGAATACGCAACTGCCGCTGTTGTCGGCATTTATTCTGGGACTAATGACCGCCATCAGCCCTTGCCCGTTGGCAACAAATATTACAGCCATCGGGTACATCAGTAAAGACATTCAAAGTCAGCGGCGTGTATTTTACAATGGTTTGGTTTACACACTGGGACGCGGTATTTCCTACACAGCTATCGGATTAATTTTCTTTTTCAGCGCCAGCCAGTTTCAGCTCTCAGGTTTTTTGCAGGTTTGGGGCGAAAAAATCATCGGTCCGCTGCTCATTGTCATCGGCCTTTTTATGTTGGGTGTTATCAACCTGAAAATTCCGGGCATCGGTTCATTAACTGAAAAAATGGAGAACAACTCCAAAGGCGGTTTCTGGGGTGTCCTTCTTCTGGGAATTGTGTTTGCACTGGCCTTTTGCCCGTACAGCGGAGTGCTCTATTTCGGAATGCTTATTCCCATGACCATCAGCAGCACCGGCGGACTTTACCTGCCTGTTGTTTTTGCGCTGGCCACCGGAATTCCGGTCATTATTTTTGCCTGGCTCATCGCATTCAGCATGGGCAAAATCGGTCAACTTTACAACCGGATGAAAACCTTTGAAAAGTGGTTCCGGCGGGTAATTGCGGTGTTGTTTATCGGGGTTGGTATTTATTACATGGTTACTATTTTCTTTTTAGTTTAAAAATGAACGGTTTAGAAAAATACAACGAGTCTTTTGTTGAGCTGGCCTCTGCCCTGCAGGCGCTGGCACACCCTGCCCGGCTGCAAATTATTGAGCATCTGGCCAAATACCACGAATGTCCGGCCGGAGCTATCAGTAGCGAACTGCCGTTAAGTAAATCAACCGTGTCGCAACACATGGCCAAACTGCGCGAAGCCGGACTCATTTCCTGCAGTCCGGAAGGAGTTTGCCAGAACTACAGGTTGAATGAGGAAAGGCTGAATCAAATAATCCAGCAACTGGAAACGTTTGGCGAAACGGTAAATTCTCTTGCAAAAGCAAAAACGAGATGTAAAAATTCGGTAAGCAAAATTCAAATTGAAGCCGTGAAAAGTTTTCAACTGGCGGAATAAATTCAGGTAGTTTGGAACGGGAAATAAAAATATTTTGTCCGAAAAGGAAGTGCGGGAAGTGCAAGCGGCTGGTTTCCCGTGTGGAAGAAGCTCTTGCAATTTCGGGTTTACCCTTGAAAATTGAAATTGTAGATTCGCTGGACCAAATGATAAAATACCCGACCTGGATTTTACCTACACTGGTAATAAACGGGAAAGTGGCAGCCCGCGGGTATGTTCCGTCAGTGAAAATGATAGTAAGTAAATTAACTGAAAACAAATCAATTTTATAACCTTTAAATAGTAGTTATCATGAAAACAACCATAGGATTTATCGGAGGAGGAAGAATCACAAAAATTTTCCTTGAAGGATTTAAAAACAAAAGCGTTGAATTTATATCAGTAAAGGTTTACGACCACAACATAGAAACGCTCGACGCATTAAAAAATGCTTATCCGCAAGTAGAAAAAGCCGAAAGCCCGGAAGCAGCAGCCAAAACAGACGTGGTTGTAATTGCTGTTCACCCGCCGGTAGTGATGGAAACGGTCGATAAAATTGCTGGTGTAGTGAATGAAAAAACGTTTTTGGTTTCGCTGGCGCCCAAAATCACTATCGAAAAAATTACTTCGAAAGTAAAAACCGCTAACATCGTGCGGATGATTCCCAATGCAACTTCCTATATCAATGAGGGATATAATCCGCTGGCTTTTCATCCGGCCATGCTGAAAAAAGAGAAAAAGCAAATAAAAAAGCTGTTTAAACCGCTGGGCAAAACCTTCGAAACCGAAGAGAATAAGCTGGAAGGTTATGCTATTATTTCAGGAATGTTGCCCACCTATTTCTGGTTTCAGTGGCAGGAGTTGGAGGCCATTGGCGAAAAAACCGGTCTTTCGAAAGAAGAGGCTGCAAAAACCATCCGGAACACCTTAAAAAATGCCATTAAATTGTATTACAAATCGGGCTTAACACCAGAGGAAGTAATGGATTTAATTCCAGTAAAACCCATCGGAGAAAACGAAGAGGAAATTAAAAACACGTTGAATGCCAAACTGCTGGGATTGTTCGAAAAGATAAAACCTTAATTCGTTAAAAAACAAAATATTAAAAAGGCTGGCCGGATTAAAATCCGATCAGCCTTTATCTATTGGTCAAAAAACAATTTTATTCCCCTGGATACCCAACGGTTTGCGCCAACACAACATGTTGATTGGGACGAAGTTTTAAAACCTCTTTGGCTTTTTCCTTGTCAATTAAACCACGAACCACGGTACCAAGACCTTCTGACGCACACCAGAGGTAAACATTTTGCGAAATGAACCCCACATTTGTTGCAGAATAGAAAACCTTCATTTCTTCATCGTAAACTTCCATCCTGTCAAAATCGGCCACAAAAACCAGGTTTACAGGGGCAGTCTGAACATAATCCTGCGATCCTGCATGTTCCTGCAAATTTTCATTGCCCATTTTCAGCATGGCGTGTTGCTCTGCGTCGTACACAAACCAGCCGTCATTTTTAATGATGTAAATATCGTACTCGTGCACTGCACGTGCCGACGGAGCGGTTCGGTAACCATTGGGCCGGTTAATGCCGTAAGCCGCCCAAAGCAGGTTCGACATTTGCTGCTGTGTGAGTTCTTTACTGCTGTATGAGCGCTGCGACTGACGGTTGTTCAGTGATTCCATCAGCGACATACCCCCGGATTTCTGAGGCGCAGGAAGTTTAATGATTTCAAGCGATTGGGCATTCATTTCTGAAAAACCAAATACAATACAAAGAAGTGCGGTAATAAACTTTAATTTCATAATTGCTGATTTTTGGTTATTAAAACTGGTTCTAAATATGGAATTTTTAATTTTGTATATCAACACATTGCCATTCATCCTTCAACGACAAAAGCAAAATTAGTGAAAAATTCTTTGGTGGTCAATAAATCATTTCGTTATTTTGCGAAATACGAACAAAGATTTTCATTACCAACAATAAAATGACAGTAAAAATTGAATTTGAAGAGGCAATTTTGCAAAAGGCAAAAATAGCTAAAGCCCTGAGCCACCCGGTACGGATTTATATCCTAAAAAAACTGAGCGGAATTGATGCCTGCTGCTATAGCGGCGATTTGGTTGATGAACTTCCAATCGGGCGTTCTACGCTTTCGCAACACCTGAAAGAATTAAAATATGCCGGATTAATTCAGGGCGAAACCGAACCTCCTTTTATAAAATACTGCCTGAATCACGAAAACTGGGAAAAGGCCAAAAAATTGTTCAACCAACTATTTAACGAAGCCTGAAATGGACTGGAAAAAAGAGATTAAAATTTTAGGTTGGATTGTTGCCGTTTTTGTGTTTGCCTACTTTATGCCCCTCGAAAACGCACGATTCACTGAAGCGATTCTGGCTATGTTCGATTTGGCCAAATGGTATGCACAGGAACACGTGATTTTGTGCCTGCTGCCGGCCTTTTTTATAGCCGGGGTAATTGCCGTTTTTGTAAGTCAGGGCGCTGTAATGAAATATTTTGGCGCCAAAGCAAAAAAATGGGTGGCCTACACAGTGGCATCGGTTTCGGGGACAATCCTGGCCGTTTGCAGTTGCACCATTTTGCCCCTGTTTTCAAGCATTCACAAACGCGGAGCAGGTTTGGGACCAGCCATCGCCCTTTTGTACAGTGGACCGGCCATCAATATTCTGGCCATCATACTCACAGCCCGCATTCTGGGTTTTGAAATGGGCGTTGCCCGCGTAATTGGCGCAGTGGTTTTTGCCGTAGTCATTGGCTCCGTTATGTCGCTCATTTACCGTAAAGAGGAAAAAACAAAAAATGAAGAGCAACTGAGTTTTCCCGATGTTCCGGAAAAACGCCCCATGTGGCAAACATCCCTTCACTTTTTTACCCTCGTTCTTATTCTGGTTTTTGCCAACTGGGGAAAACCGGGCGATGGCGTAACCGATGGCACATGGTACTGGATTTGGGCCAACAAGTGGTACATCACCTCGGCATTTGGACTGGTACTCGTATATTCTTTAATCGCAATTTTGAAAATCAAATGGCAGCATGTTTTGCTTGCAACTTTAGCCACTGCTGCATCAGCATTCTTAAGTTCGTCACCGCTCATTCCAATGGTAGTTGCTATTGCCGGATTAAGTATTATTACCTTAATCGATAAAAGAGACCAGGACAATAAAGAATGGACCATTTCTGCATGGGATTTCACCAAACAGATTATGCCGCTGCTGGCCATTGGCGTGTTGGCAGCCGGTTTTTTGCTTGGCTCAACCCACGACGATACAGCCATGGCCGGGATTATACCCAACGAATGGGTGGCCAATCTGGTGGGCGGGAATTCGGTATTTTCCAACTTTTTCGCCTCCATTGTGGGTGCATTTATGTATTTCGCTACGCTAACTGAAGTGCCCATTTTACAGGGCCTTATTGCTGCCGGAATGGGAAAAGGACCGGCTTTGGCATTGCTGCTTGCCGGGCCTTCGTTATCGCTGCCAAATATGCTGGTCATCCGCGGTGTGATTGGCACACAAAAAACGCTGGTTTATGTTCTGCTGGTGGTAATAATGGCAACCCTGTCGGGAATGATTTACGGAACATTCTTTTAAAATCGATAATAAAAGTAACGCAAAAAACGATAAAAAAAATGGACAGAAGAAAAGCAATGAAAGTAGCTGCCGGCGCTATTGCAGCAGGCGGAGCCGGCCTGTTAACACTCACTACAGCATTCAAGCCTGAAAAACAACCTTTACCGGAAACAAGAAATCTGGAATTCACCCCGGAAGAAAGCGAATGGGAGTATTTTCACCTGGACCCTTCCGCAACAGCTCAACTGGCATACGACAGATACAGTGAAGGAAGCTGCATGTATGCGACCGTTATAAGTGTCGTTTCCCAGTTGGCCGATAAGTTTGGTGAGCCGTTTACATCGTTTCCCATCCACATGTTTAAATACGGGCATGGGGGAATTGGTGGCTTCGGGTCGGTTTGTGGTGCATTGAACGGCGCAGCAGCGTTAATTGGATTATTTGTTACCGATAAAAATGTTCAGGATAAAATGATTACCGACCTTTTTCAATGGTACGAAAAAGAGTCTTTGCCGGTATTCAACCCGCAAAATGCTGTGTTTGATTTTACACCAGTGGTAAGTGCTTCCAATTCGGTTTTGTGCCATGCATCGAACACCAATTGGTGCAAAACATCGGGTTTCTCTGTGGACAGCAAGGAACGAAAAGAACGGTGCCGCCGGTTAACCGGTGACGTGGCGCAAAAAGTAACCGCTTCGCTCAACGATATTTACACCAATGCATACATCACAAATACACACACCAATGAAGCGACAAACAGCTGTGTAGCCTGCCACGGAAACGACGGAAAAGTAAAAAACACCAGTGTGAAAATGAGCTGCACCTCCTGCCATTCAGAATCCTTTGCACACAAAGCGTTTGCAGATGTGCACTATAAATTCATGAAGTAGCAAAACATGATTGCATGAGTATGATGACACATTAATTTAGGAAACGAGCAGAAATAGCATAATCCAGCAATTTTGCATTTAACAGTTTAACAATTTGACACCTTAACAATTTCATCATGAAAATTTTAATTCTATGCACCGGCAACAGTTGCCGCAGCCAGATGGCCCACGGATTTTTAAAATCGTTCGACGACAGGTTGGAAGTAGCTTCAGCCGGAACCGAGGCTTCCGGAAAACTGAACCACAAAGCCGTTGAAGTAATGAAGGAAATTAGTATCGATATCAGCGAACACACTTCCGATTCAGTTGATTTATATCTGGACAGAGAATGGGATTACGTGATTACCGTTTGCGGCGGCGCCAACGAAAACTGTCCGGCTTTTTTGGGTAAAGTAAAACACAGGCTGCACATCGGGTTCGACGACCCTTCGCACGCCACCGGTACACCGGAATTTATTCAAAATGAATATTACCGGGTGCGCGACGAAATAAAAGAAGCATTTACGAAATTATATAAAGAAGAAATTTTACCACAACTATGAAAGCAGAAGATTTAAAACTGGTAGTAAAAGAAAAGTACGGCTCCATTGCCAGCCAAAGCAGTCTTTTACAACAGGAAGGATGTTGCGGCTCATCGGGGTGTTGCGGTGAATTGGAATTCAGCATGATTGGCGACGAATATACCAACGTAGCTGGATATAATCCGGATGCAGATTTGGGACTGGGCTGCGGTTTACCCACCGAATTTGCCGGTATAAAACCAGGCGACAGTGTGCTCGATTTGGGCAGCGGTGCCGGCAATGATTGTTTCATTGCCAGAACTATTGTTGGCGAAACCGGAAAAGTTACCGGCCTCGATTTTACCGAAGAAATGATTCGGAAAGCACAGCAAAATTTAGCCAAAACCGGATTCAAAAACATCGGATTCATTCAGGGCGATATTGAAGAAATGCCGCTGTCCGATTCCAATTTTGATGTGGTTATCAGCAACTGTGTGCTCAACCTGGTTCCCGACAAACAAAAAGCATTTTCTGAAATTTTCCGGGTGCTTAAACCGGGTGGCCATTTTTGTATTTCGGATGTGGTAACCAGCGGTGAATTACCAAAGGGGCTAAAAGAAGCTGCTGAAATGTACGCCGGTTGCGTTTCGG
The DNA here is from genome assembly GCF_041687215.1 of Mariniphaga sp. Lineage (NCBI taxonomy): Bacteria > Pseudomonadati > Bacteroidota > Bacteroidia > Marinilabiliales > Prolixibacteraceae > Mariniphaga > Mariniphaga sp. The sequence goes on along the minus strand of NZ_JAWLCI010000010.1, from coordinate 39,363 downwards.
GTGCAACTGAAAAACAGGAATACCTAAAAATTATTGAAAAGCAGGGATTTACGAATATAGAAATCAAAAAGGAAAAACAAATCAGAATTCCGGACACGGTTCTTATAAACTATTTGAATGAAAACGAAATTAAAAAATTCAAACAAACTGAAACGGGAATTTTTAGTTTAACGATTATTGCAAACAAATAGTCAAAATGGGAAAACAAAAAAAGAGCATTGGCTTTTTCGAGAAATATTTAACCATCTGGGTAGCCCTTGGAATACTTGCCGGTATAGGGCTTGGCTATTTACTCGGTGATTCAATTGAAATAATCAGCAGCCTGGAGTTTGCCCGTGTAAACATCCCGGTAGCAGTTTTGATTTGGCTAATGATTTACCCGATGATGCTCCAGATTGATTTTACCAGTATTAAACAAGTGGGTAAAAAGCCTCGGGGTATTGTCTGGACCGTTATTATCAACTGGGCCATCAAACCTTTTACCATGGCATTTTTTGCATGGATATTTTTTTCAAAAATCTATTCTGCCTGGATTGACCCGGAGCTTGCCGGCGAGTATATTGCCGGCGCTATTATTTTAGGGGCAGCACCCTGCACTGCTATGGTTTTTGTTTGGAGTTACCTCACCGACGGCGACCCCAATTACACGCTGGTGCAGGTTTCAGTAAACGATTTGATTATTTTGGTAGCATTCATACCCATTGTAGGTTTACTGCTCGGAATTACCAATATTATCATTCCTTATGACACTTTGATAGCCAGTGTTATCATTTTTGTTGTAGTTCCGCTGGTTGCAGGAATAATTACTCAACGAATCCTGATAAAACGACGCGGGGACGAATGGTTTAAAAAAGAATTTTTACCCAAACTGAAACCGGTGAGCATCATGGCGCTTTTGATTACACTGGTGTTGCTTTTTGCCTTTCAGGGGCAAAACATTCTGAATAATCCGCTGATTATTTTGCTGGCTGCTGTGCCCCTGATTATTCAAACCTATTTTATCTTTTTCCTGGCCTGGTTTGGAGGTAAAAAACTAAAACTTCCACATGCTATCTGCGCCCCGGCAGCCATGATTGGCGCCAGCAACTTTTTTGAACTGGCCGTGGCCGTTGCCATTGCACTTTTCGGATTACACTCGCCGGCGGCTCTGGTAACAGTTGTTGGCGTATTGGTTGAAGTTCCGGTGATGTTATCGCTGGTGGCGCTGGCAAACAGGTGGAAGTATTAAATATTTTAAACTATTTTTGCAGGAAAACGTTGTTTTAGTGATTGGAAATTAACAGCAAATCTAAAAGGAACAACTCAATTTAAATTAACAAATTAAAAATTATGAAGTACATGAAAATTCAATTTAATTTATACACGATTGTAATTACTGCAGTTGCCATGTTTGTTATAACATCTTGCAACCCTGCAAAAAATGATTCGAAACAACCTGCACAATCAGAAAATCAGGAACAGGCTATGGAGCAAAATAACATAGTGAACACTGAGACAGAAGCCAATTTGTCAGATGAAGTTGACATGCAAGAGATTTCAACACCAGTTCCTGAACCAACAGAGCAAACCGGCCCGGCCCAGAACAGTGCAGAAGTAATGATGAATCCCCCGCACGGAGAACCCTATCACCGTTGTGATATCCCGGTTGGTGCGCCGCTTAATTCTCCTCCGGCAAACACCACACGGCAAACAACATCCAGCCAAACAACCACTACTGCTCCCCGTACCCAAAGTTCAGCACCTTCAACAGCAAATAACCCTACTGCTCCAACCATCGAAAACGCCATGCGAATGAATCCCTCGCAGGCAAGAAGCACCACTCCTGCAAACAGTGGAACAAAACCACGTCTGAATCCGGCGCACGGACAACCCTGGCACCGGTGCGATATTGCAGTAGGTAGTCCGCTGCCCTAATTATTCGGTTGAAGTTAGCGTAAATAATCGCTGACAATTTTACTTATGCCTTTTTTAATCCCCTCCCAGGTTTGATTTTTGAAACTTACCGGGGTTTCGCTATCATCGGCATCAACAAAATATGTGATGGCATGTGGAATACTTATGGCAAGCATCTGGCTCGGATATTTTTGTTTGTGCCAGTCGATGATTTGTTGTAGTGAATAGTGTTGAAGTAATTCATACAGATCCCAAAAATCCTTTTTCTTTCCGCGCCCCAAAATGGCCTGTATTTTCATAGCGGCAATATCTGCATCGCTGTAAAAACGGACTTTTTCATACTCCTCAAAAGGAGCAATTGGTGGATGTGGAAAATGGACTATATCGACTTTTACTCCATCGATAAAACAAAATATTCCAAATCGGGTCTGTTCCTGTTTGTAAACAAATCTTTTCTGAAACACTCTTTCAAGATTTTCAACAATTTGGGATTGACTAAACTCTTTATGATTGAACAAATCCAAATCCACTGAACTTCGATGACCGTAACGTAAAGCCAAAGCGGTTTCCCCAACCAATGAAAAGGGTTGAAGGATTGGTAATTCCATCACTTCCCTTAATAGGGAAAAAGTTCCGGGTTCAATTGCCGAAGTGTGTAACATCTGAATTCTTCAATTGGTTTGTTTATGATTGCACTTGCAAAATGAATGGTATGGAGTGGCAAATATTTGGCATTCAAGAGGGCTTCCGTCACTTTTTCATCGTCATAGTACCGGCGGCATTGACGGATGTCTTCCACATCACCTCGCTCGAAAACCCGCTCAATAACGAAATTTGCTTTGACATCGTAATCGATTTGCTCAAAGTTCACATCCCAGAAAATGCGTTTGTTAAATACCGGTTTCTGTTTTGCCTTCATACAGCGAAGATAATGAATTTGCCATAGATTTAAATTACACAGGGAAAAGTGCAATAACAAAAATTACAGCATTTATAATTCAACAAGCATAAAAGCCACACAAAAAATTCTATTTTTGGGTTAATTCTAAAAAATATGACACAAGAAGAACGACAGCAGATTATAGAAGTAATTAATAGTGAAATGAACAAACTCTCGCAAAAAATAGAAGAATTAAGGGAGTTTACTGCACCCGTTTCTCCCGATGATGCCATTGGACGCATTTCGCGCATGGATGCCATAAACAACAAAAGCATAACGGAAGCCAGTTTGCGCAACCTTCAAACCCGGCTCGACCAACTTCAGAAAATTTCGCAGGTGGTAAACGACAAGGATTTTGGTCTGTGCGTTAAATGCCACAAACCCATTGCTTTTGAACGACTGAAAATCAGGCCCGAAATACGTTTATGCGCCGGTTGTTTGCAAAGATAATGGGTCATTTCTTTTGCAAAATCACTACCTTGCTTTTTTTTCATTTCAAGAATGTTAAAACCAAAATGAATCGCAATAAAACGGAAAGTTTGCTCATGATAAAAGACCACATGGGTAGGGTCGTGTGCATACCTCCAGGTTTTAAAACTCTTTAATTCTTTCCATAGTTTTGACATCACCACTAAAATTCCATCAGGTTTAAGCATATTCCGGAGTTTTTGCAATTCTTTTGCCGGCCTGAAAAAATGCTTGAAACATTCGGTGCAAAAATAGAAAAAACAGTTCAGTTACTTTGTTCCTTGAAACGGGTTAATGGAAAGATAAGAAAACTGTAAAATTCAAAATAATTACCTTTGTAAAAAGGTCTTGAAGAAAATGAAAAAACAAAACCTTCCCATAATCCTTTTATCTCTGCTGCTTGGACTTTTGTTGCTAGGTTACTTTATGAAAAACAACCTAAACAACTTCATCGCTGAAAAATTGCGCGCATCAGCCGGAACAGAAGTAATCCTTTCAGGTGAACAGTGGGTAGATTCTCTTTTCAATTACACCAAAAACGGAGAAAATTTTGAGTTTACGTTGTTGCAATTCAAATCAACCGGATGCACCATCTGCAAACAAATGGAGCCAGTTTTGGCAGAAATAAAAAGCGCACCGAAAATTAAGGTAAATGTTGTCGAATTGAATGTGATGAACCCAAACAGCCAGAATGTAATGCAGTATTTTGGAATTTCAGCTGTGCCAACTCAACTGGTTCTGAATAATGAAGGTGTGGAATTATTCAGGAATTACGGATTTATAGCGGCAAGTGAGTTAAAACTGAAGTTTCATCAGCAATAGCTGTTAAAATAACCGCATAAATACCCGCGGAATTTTAGTTTCAAAATCCATTTTCTCTCCTGAAACGGGATGAATAAACGTTATTTTCGTAGCATGAAGGCCCAATCTTTTCATCGGATTTGTTGTGGCATAGTATTTTTTATCGCCTGCAATGGGGTGCCCCATTTCCTGCATGTGAATCCGTATTTGATTTTTTCTGCCGGTTTCGAGATTTACTTTTAACAAAGAATATGATTCGTTTTTTTTGAGCACTGAAAAATGCGTTACTGCTTTTTGTCCGTCACCGGGCGCCTGCGACGAGTGCATTTTAAAAACCTTGTCCTCCGACAGATACGACGAAATAGTTCCTTCCTGTTGTTCAACCATTCCCTCAACCACCGCAATGTAAGTGCGTTCAATAACTGTTTCATTCCAAAACTCCTGAAGTTTCATTTTTACCGGTTCACTTTTGGCAAACAGCATTAATCCCGATGTTTCCCTGTCCAGGCGGTGCACAATAAATATTTTGTTTCCTCTGTCCTGTTTTTTCACATGTTTACTTAATAAACTGTATGCGGTGTTTCGTTTCTCATTTTTTGTAGCCATGGAAAGCAACCCGGCCATTTTGTCAATTACAATAATGTGCTGGTCCTCATAAATAATATTGTATTCCCTGAATTTTTGTTCCGGCAAAATACGATTGCTGCTAATTTCAACCTTTTGCCCCGATGTAAGCGGAAAATTGAACTGTGAAACCGGGTTTCCGTCAACCAGAACCTGCTTGTGGCTTAACAGCGATTTAATGTTATTGCGGCTTTTATGAGGCATTTGTATCATCAGAAAATCCATAAGAAGTGAATTTGCAGTAACTGTAAAAGAAAGATTGTTCTGATTTGGTATTTTATTCTGAAACGATTTCGATTTTTTTGAATGCATTGTATTAAATATTAGAATGCCACATTAACCTTCTTTTTCCGGCATAATTTGGAGAATCAAAAGTAACACTTATTTTTTGAAATAATTATTTTTAACCATTTGGTTAAACTTTTAGGTTAAAATATTTGGTCAATCCAATTTATGATTCTATTTTTGACCAGTTGGTTAAATCAAACAGTTAAATTATTTGTGATGAGTGAAATAAAAAAAGACAACACCGAAGACAAAATTCTTGAAGCAGCACAAACGGTTTTTATACAAAAAGGTATGGATGGAGCGCGAATGCAGGAAATTGCCAACGAGGCTGGTATAAACAAAGCGCTGCTGCACTATTACTTCCGAACCAAGCAAAAACTTTTTGAAGCCATTTTCAAAAAGGTTTTTAATCAGATTTTTCCAGGTCTCGAAACTTTTATTCATTCGGAGCTTCCTTTCGAAAAGAAACTCAGCATTTTTATTGAGAAATATATCGATTTCCTGTTGAAAAATCCGTTTATACCTTCTTTTATTCTGAAAGAAATTCATCGCGACCCCGGGTTCCTGGCATCGGTGATAAAAAGTACCGGTGTAAATCCGCAAGAAGTTTTCAACATGCTTGAAAAAGAAATGGAAGCGGGAAAAATCAAAAAAATGGATCCGAAAGACCTGCTTATTAACATTCTGGCATTAAGCATTTTTCCAGTGGTTGCCAGGCCGCTTATGGAAATTATGTTCTTTGAAAACAACAAAAAAGCTTACAAAGAATTTCTTATTAAAAGAAAAGAGTCTGTGAGACAATTTATTCTGGATTCCATCTTAATTGAAAAAGCCGGATGAACAATGATACATATTAGTTGCAGATGCAGTCACAGTTATCAGAAACAATAAAAATCTCAGCAAAAATGAAACGAATTCTTATCCTTTTGCTTCTTCCAGCCCAGATGGCACTGGGACAACAGGAAGTTACACTTGCCGAATGCTACCTTCGGACCCGGGAAAATTATCCGAATCTTCAACAGGCTGGTATCTGGCAGGAAATTACCCAATTGAAAAAAGACAACCTGAAAACCGGTTATATGCCTCAGATTTCGTTGAACGGGCAAGCCACCTACCAGTCGGATGTAACAAAAGTGGACATTGCGCTGCCCAACATTTCCATCCCAACGGTTTCCAAAGACCAGTACAAAGCGTATGCTGAGTTTCGCCAAACCATTTGGGACAGCGGGTTAACAGAAGCCAATGCCCAACTGGAAGATGCCCTGCTGAAAAGCCATTTAAGCGAATTGGAGGTGGAACTTTACAAACTGAACGAACAGGTTGCACAGGCATTTTTTACCGCATTGTTGGTTGAAAAACAGATGGAAGTTGTGAGTGCCCAGCAAAAAGTTCTAAATGAAAAACTGAGTTCAGTGGAGTCTGCCATCAGAAACGGTATGGCAGAAAAAACTTTAGCCCTGGAAATTAAGGCTGAATTACTGAATCTGGAGCAGCATAAAATTCAACTCGTTGCGGCAAAAAATGCAGCCATTCAAATGCTTTCCATTTTAACCGGGAAAACCATGAATCAGAATGTTGAATTGGTTTTCGACGAAAAACCGGTTTTGCCCGGAGATAATCTTTTACGCCCCGAGCAGGTGTTATTTTCGAACCAAATGGCACAACTGGAAACGCAAATGACGTTGCTCGACAAATCACGCAATCCGAAACTATTCGGCTTCGGACAGGCAGGTTACGGCAAGCCGGGTTTGAATATGCTGAACAATGAGTTCGATACCTACTATCTGGTTGGAGTCGGATTGTCGTGGAATGTTTTTGACTGGAACAAAACGAACCGGCAAAAGCAGGTCCTCACACTGCAGCAGGAAATGATTCAGAAACAGGAAGAAACGTTCGACCAAAACATTCAGCTTTTGCTGGCCCAGCAAAAAGAGCAAATTGGCAAACTGGAAACTATACTGAAAACGGACCAGGAAATGGTTGAGTTACGGACAGAAATCACTAAATCGGCAGCCTCAAAGCTGAAAAACGAATTCGTCACAACAACTGACTACATTCGTGAATTACAGGCAGAAACGGTGGCAAAACTAAACCTTGAACTGCACAAAATTCAGTTGGATGAAGCAAACGAAAAATACAATTTGATTAAAGGAAATGTGGGGAGTGGACAGTCGCAGTCGCAGTCGCAATTTTCAGATAGAATAAACAGATAACCTTAAAATTAAATACAATGAAATATAAAGCAATCTTTTTCATTTTAGCGCTTTCGCTTTTTGGATGCTCCAACCAAAATGACAAATCGGATGCTTACGGGAATTTTGAGGCAGAAACGGTCATTGTTTCGTCTGAAGCTTCAGGAAAAATTCTTCAGTTAAATGTGGAAAAAGGTCAAAAAATAGATGCAGGTTCAGTGACTGCACTAATCGACACGGTCCAGGTTTATTTGAAACTTCAGCAAATTGAAGCGCAAAAAACAGCAGTAGAGGCCAAAAGAAAATCTGTAAACGCACAGGTTGCCGTTTTTGAAGAGCAGAAAAAGAACCTTCAGACCAATGAAATACGGGTTAAACAAATGCTAGCCGATGGCGCTGCTACGCAGAAACAACTGGATGACATCACCGGTCAAATCAGCGTTATCAACCGGCAAATTGAAAGTACAAAAACACAGTTTACTGCAATTACAACGGAACTGCAGGTGCTGGAAACCCAGATGGAATCGACCCTCGATTTACTGAACCGCTGCAAAGTGATTTCACCAGCCAATGGCACCATCCTCGAAACTTATATCGAGCAGGGTGAACTGGCTGCACCGGGTAAACCGCTTTTCAAAATGGCCAATCTGGGGGAACTGACTTTAAAAGTTTATGTGAGCGGCGCACAGCTTCCGGGCATCAAAATCGGACAGGAAGTGAAGGTTCTGGTGGACAAAAATGATACAGAGAACCAGTCATTTACCGGGAAAATAACATGGATTTCGTCTGAAGCAGAATTCACACCGAAAATCATTCAAACCAAAGAAGAAAGGGTAAAACTGGTTTATGCCGTAAAAGTGGCCGTAAAAAACGACGGTACGCTGAAAATTGGTATGCCGGGGGAAGTTAGTTGGCAGTGAGCAGTCGCAGTTGTCAGTAGCAGTGAACAGTAACAGTTTGAAGTAATTTCAAAAAAATGATAACGGTAAAAAATATATCAAAATCCTACAATAAAATACTGGCTTTACAAAACATATCGCTTACAATTAATGAAGGCGAGCTGTTTGGGCTGATTGGCCCCGACGGCGCCGGAAAAACCACGCTGATGCGCATTCTGATGACTTTGCTCCTTCCCGACTCCGGGGAAGCGAAAATGGATGGCCTCGATGTGGTTGCCTATTTTAAAAAAATCAGGCATATTGTTGGCTATATGCCGGGGCGGTTCTCACTTTACCAGGATTTGAGCGTGGAGGAAAACCTGAACTTTTTTGCAACGGTTTTTGGCACTACCGTAGAAGAAAATTACAACCTCATCCGCGATATTTACTATCAGATTGAACCGTTCAAAAATCGTCGTGCCGGAAAGCTTTCAGGTGGAATGAAACAAAAACTGGCTTTATCGTGTGCACTTATTCACAGTCCGAAAATACTGGTACTCGACGAACCAACCACCGGAGTGGATGCCGTTTCCCGAAAAGAGTTCTGGGAAATGCTGAAAAAACTGCAAGCAAAGGGAATTACCATCCTTGTTTCCACACCTTACATGGACGAAGCCAACCTTTGCGACCGCGTGGCACTTATACAAAACGGACGGATACTGAATGTGGATTCGCCAAAAAAAATAATTGAAAAATTTCCACGAAAAATTATACAGATTCGTTCAGATGAAACCTACCGGCTAATCAAAGATTTGCGGGCATACGAAAAAGCGGAGTCGGTGTTTGCTTTTGGACAGTTTGTGCATTTTACTGGAATCGATGATGATGTGGAACCATCTGAACTGGATTTGTATCTTGAAAAACTGAACCACAAAAATGTGCTGGTGGAAGAAATTACTCCGGGAATTGAGGATGTGTTTATGAGTTTGATGAAAAAAGCCTCCCCTGACCCCTCCGAAGGAGGGAAAAAGAAGAATTCAAAATATAAAGAATGAACACAAAGGTAAACCATAACAATCTTTCCCCCATTGGGGGAAATCCCGGCAGGGAAAGGGGGCCAATCATCACCGTACAAAACCTTGTAAAAAAATTTGGTTCTTTTACCGCCAACGATAATTTGACTTTTGATGTTTACCGGGGCGAAATTTTCGGATTTCTCGGGGCGAACGGCGCAGGAAAAACCACGGCACTGCGCATTTTGTGCGGCCTCTCCGCTCCTACTTCCGGCGAAGTGAAAGTTGCCGGATTCGACATTTACCGTGAAACGGAAAAAATTAAAAGGAACATCGGGTACATGAGCCAGAAATTTTCGCTGTACGAAGATTTGACTGTGACCGAAAACATTCAATTTTATGCAGGAATATACGGGATTTCGCCGAAAAAACGGAAAGCAAAAATGGCAGAACTGTTAAAAAAACTGGAGTTGGAAAATGCCAAAAACAAGCTGATTGCCGGTCTTCCTCTGGGTTGGAAACAAAAGCTGGCTTTTTCGGTGGCTGTTTTTCACGAGCCTAAAATTGTGTTCCTCGACGAACCCACCGGAGGCGTTGACCCCATTACCCGCCGCCGGTTTTGGGACCTGATTTACGAAGCAGCCAGCAACGGAATAACGGTATTTGTTACCACACACTACATGGACGAAGCCGAATACTGCGACCGCGTTTCAATAATGGATGCCGGAAAAATTGAGGCGCTTGATACACCAGCCAAATTGAAAGAAAAATACAATTCAAAAAATATGGATGAAGTATTTATACAAATTGCAAGGAAGGAAGCCTCCCCTAACCTTTCCGAAGGAAGGGATTTGGAAATAAGTAATGAATAAACGAAAAATATGTAGCAACTAATAAAAAAATGGAAAACGAAATTCTGTAATATAACGAATCAACTTCGGTCTTCTGACTTCCGTCTTCCAGCCATCTTAATATATGAAACAACTGAAATCATTCATAAAAAAAGAATTCTTCCACATTTTCCGCGACCCGCGGACGATGCTGATTTTGTTTGGTATTCCAATTGCCCAGTTGCTCATTTTTGGCACGGTTATAAAAAGCGAAATCAGCGATGTGCACATTGCCATTTACGACCAGTCGAAAGATGAAACCACCCTGCAAATAACCAACAAGCTGCTGTCTTCAGGCTATTTTCTGCTCGAAGAAAACCTCAGCAATACACAAGGAATTGAAGAAATTTTCAAAAAAGGGAAAGTAAAGGAAGTGGTTGTTTTTGAAAGCAATTTTGGTGAAAAATTAATTCGCGAAGGTTCAGCTCAGGTGCAGCTCATTGCCGATGCGTCCGACCCGAATATGGCCCGGCTGGTCACTTCCTACACCACAGGCATTATCAACGATTACATCCGCAAGTTGAACCCGAACATGGAAATGCCTATGCAAATTGAACCCGAGGTGCGCATGTATTTCAACGAGGAGATGAAAAGCGCCTATATGTTTGTTCCGGGAACCATGGCGCTCATTTTAATGCTCATCTCAGCCATGATGACCTCCATTTCCATTACCCGCGAAAAAGAGATGGGAACCATGGAAATTTTGCTGGTTTCGCCGCTGAAACCGGGACAAATCATTGTAGGGAAAGTACTGCCTTATCTGATTCTTTCCATCATCAACGCCTTTGTTATTGTGCTGATTGGGCACTTCGTTTTTGGCGTGCCGGTTACCGGAAGCTTCATTTTACTGATGCTTGAAACCATCCTGTTCATTTTGATGGCACTTTGTTTTGGAATTCTCATTTCCACTGCGGCAAAAAACCAGATGGTGGCCATGTTCATTTCAATGATTGCGCTGATGCTGCCGACCATTATTCTATCGGGATTTATTTTCCCCATCGAAAACATGCCCAAAATTCTGCAGTGGCTCAGTCACATCATGCCTGCCCGCTGGTTTATTACCATCATCCGCAGCATTATGCTGAAGGGAACCGGGTTGCTTTTTGTCTGGAAAGAAACGTTCATATTGATTGGAATGACGCTGTTTTTTGTGGCGGTGAGTGTGAAAAAGTTTAAGGTAAGACTGGAATAAAAGCCCCCTCTAACTCCCCCAAGGGGGAGAAACCTAAAACGTGAAACTTTTAACAGTTGAAACATGAAAACCATTCTTTACATATTACAAAAAGAATTCCGGCAGATATTCCGGAACCGGTCGATGCTGCCCATGATTTTTGGCGTTCCGTTGATGCAAATGCTTATTTTGGTTTTTGCCGCTACATTCGAAATGAAACAGATTGATATGGTGGTGGTTGACAAAGACCTTTCCTCTGCATCGCGGGAGTTAATTGCCAAATTCGATGGCATTCCGTTTTATCACATCACTGAAATGGTGCAGGATGAAATCATTGGAGAGGAAATGCTGCTGAACGACAAAGCTGATGTTGTACTCAACATTCCGGTAAATTTCGAACAAAACCTAGTCCGAAACGATAAAGCTCATTTACAGCTTCTTGTAAATGCCATCGATGGCAATTCTGCTCAACTTATCTATGCCTATTCTTCGCGAATTATTTCCTCGTACAACCAAAACCTGGTGGCCGAATGGAAAGGAATCCCTGAATTTACCCCGCCTGCACAGGTAAAAATTGCCGAAAGTTACTGGTACAACAGCGAACTCGATTACAAATGGTACATGGCGCCGGGCATTCTGGCCATTTTGGTTACCATCATTGGAATGTTCATGTCGGGAATGAACCTGGTGCGTGAAAAGGAAATAGGAACCATAGAGCAACTCAACGTAACGCCGATAAAAAAACACCATTTTATCATCGGTAAACTGGTACCTTTCTGGATTATTGCACTCTTCGACCTGGCCTTCGGGTTATTTATCGCGTGGCTGGTTTTCGACCTGCCCATTGTGGGAAGCCTCTGGCTTTTATTTGGGATGGCTGGCATTTACCTCATCAGTGTGCTCGGTCTGGGATTGTTCATTTCCACCATTTCGGAAACCCAGCAACAGGTGATGTTTGTGAGTTTCTTTTTTATGATGATTTTTATTTTGATGGGCGGAATTTTTACGCCTGTGGAAAGTATGCCGCAATGGGCGCAGATGGCCGACCGCGTGAACCCGATTTTTTATTTTATGAAAATCATGCGTATGGTTATCCTGAAAGGTTCCGGGTTTTTCGATTTGATTGAAGAATTTATTTCTCTTTCTGTGTTGGGTGTGTTTTTTCTGAGCCTGGCCATTTGGAGGTACCGGAAAACTTCTTAAGAGGCTGCCCGGAGAGGAAAATAGAAGCAGGCGCAGTTAGAAGTCGCAGTTTGCAGCCAATTTCACAGGTAAAAGGGATTTGGCAAACATCTGGGAAAACCGATGATTAATTCAACATATCAAACTGCTTAAAATCTTTTACCTCATAAACTTTTTAAATTCTTTGTAATCTTTTACGATTTTTACATTCCTGGGAAGAGTGGGTTCGTGCAGGTGCAGTTGCCAGCCGGTAATAAAAACTTTTTGGTTGCTAAAAAGTTCCTTGAGCGAAACAAGGTAATTTTCAAGGTCTTCTTTAGCAACCGAATTGATAAAAGCCGTAAATACAAAATCAATTTTTACCTGTTGCTGAATTTTTTCCAAATCATTCCATGGAACAAACTGTCCGAGGTAAATAACATGGTAACCCAATTTGAGAGAAAGGTACGAATAGAAAAGCAAACTCATCTCATGCAGCTCATTTTCAGGGAGAAAAAACAGTATGGTTGCGCGGCTGGATTCTTTCATACCCAACTTATCAATTTCGGAAATCATTTTCTGCCTGAAAATATTGGTTACATAATGTTCCTGTGCCGGAAAAATAGATCCCACCTGCCAATAAGTGCCAACCCTTACAAAAAATTCGAAAAATACTTTGGTAACGGCATCTTCAAACCCCATAGAATCAATAATTTCATTGGTTAATTGGTAAAAGCCCCGGTTATCAAAATTAACCATGTGTAATATCAGGCGATCAATATAATCTGAATCAGACGTTCTTCTTTTGGATATTTCAAGTACTTTATCGTTAATTCTTTCTTCGTCCCACTTTGAGACCTTTGATATTTTGTAACCCATGCGAACCAAAAGAGAAACATTTAACATTCTGCGCAGGTCATCATCTGTATAATATCTGATGTTTGTGTCGGTACGTTGCGGAACAAGCAGTTCATATCTTTTCTCCCAGATACGAATAGTGTGAGCCTTTATTCCTGATAAAACCTCTAAATCCTTTATTGAATAACCCCTCTCTTTCATTTGTTTAATGTTATTGTTTTAAGTTTACTGAAATGTTGGTAATGTAACGCAAATCAATACATTTTTGTTTAAACTTAAAAAATAAATATTTAAACAAATAAAAATATTTTTTAAATCAGCTTTTTGAACTTTTCAAATGCTTTTTCCCATTCAGCAACAGCAACCGGATGGTAAATTTTAACTTCGAAAGAGTTTTTCACCACTTCTCTGACTTCCTTCAGCGAATTCAAAACACCCAGTGCTTTTGCCTGCATAAGAATGTTGCCAATTGCGGTAGCTTCTGTAGGCCCTGCAATCACAGGTATTCCGGTTGCACTGGCTGTAAAACGGTTCAACAGTTCGTTGTTGGCTCCACCTCCTATAATATGCAGTTTTTCAATCGTTTCGCCGGTTATCGTTTCAATTTGTCCTATTGTATATTTATATTTCAGTGCCAGACTATCGTAAATGCAGCGCGCTATTTCGCCTTTGTTTTCCGGGATCGGCTGCCTGGTTTTTCGACAATAATTCTGAATAGCCCCGGGCATGTTTCCCGGATTTAAAAAAGCCAAATCATCAGGATTTATAAGGCACTTAAATGGCAGGGAGCTGTTACTCAAACGAACAATTTCATGCCATGTAATTTCTTTCTCCTGGTCCCAAATGCGCTTACATTCCTGGATGAGCCACATGCCCATAATGTTTTTCAGAAACCGTGTGGTACCTTCCACTCCGCCTTCATTGGTAAAGTTCATTTCCAGTGATTTCTCAGAAACCAGCGGATTCGGGCTTTCAATTCCCAGTAACGACCAGGTGCCGGAACTCAAATAAGCCCAGTTTTTATCCTCTGCCGGAACTGAAGCCACCGCCGATGCAGTGTCATGGGAAGCCACTGCAACACAGGGAATGTTTTCACTTCCTGTTTCCTCCTGAATTTCAGGCAGAATATTCCCCAACAAAGTTCCCGGAAGTATTATTTCGCTGCCAAGTTTCCGGTCAATTCCAGCAGCATCAAAAAGTTTGTACTCCCATTCCGGTTTGCCCGGTTTCAACATTTGCGAGGTGCTGGCAATTGTGTATTCATTTTTTTGAACACCGGTAAAAAGGTAATTCAACGCATCCGGTGTAAACAACATTTTCTCAGCCTGTTTTAGTTCCGGATCTTCATTTTGTACCGATGCAAACAACTGAAAAAGTGTGTTAAACTGCATAAACTGAATACCGGAAAGAAGGTATGTTTCTTTTTTGGGCAGCCGCTTAAAAAACTGTTCCATTGAATGGTCAGTCCGGTGATCGCGATAGGCAAACGGCAATCCGGTCAATCTTCCGGCAGAGTTTGCCAAAGCGTAATCAACGCCCCATGTATCAATACCAATGGATTGCGGCTGAATTTTCAAATCAGAAACACATTTTTTCAAACCCGTTTTTAACTCATCGAATAAATTAAAAATGTTCCAAAAATATGTGCCATGAATCCGGGTCATCTGGTTTTTAAAACGATGAACTTCTGTAAGTTTCAATTTGCCGTTTTCAAGTGTACCCAGCATTGCCCTTCCGCTGGAAGCTCCTAAATCGAATGCTAAAAAATGGTTTTTGCTCATTTTCGGCTTCTTAAAATTTCAACCAAAGTAAGAAAAATCATAACTACTTCCTATCCTGCGCTGTCATGATCTTTTACGAACAAGAAAATTATTTATCGTAAATAACTCTTTCAATCAAATTCCGCTCAGAAAATTGATTATTACAATCTTTTCTTCTAATTTTGAATGTTTATAAATAAGGATTGTCGTTCAAACTGAAAATTTTACGAATATGAAACTTTTAATTAATTTGTTGCTAATTGCCTTTGTTTCGGCCATTTTGACTCAACCTGCTCATGGTCAGAAACTTCTGAGAAAACTTCAGGAAAAAGTTCAGGAAAGAACTGAAGAAAAAGTGGAAGAAAGAGTTGATAAAAAAATTGACGAAGCCATTGATAAACAATTGGATAAAATTGAAGAGTCGCTGGAAAGCGATTCAGAAAACGAGCCCGGTTCTTCAGAAGACAGGTCACAGAGTGACAGGGACCGTGAACAACGTATGCAAAATATAATGAAAGGAATTGGTATAGGCGGCGAACCTGTGCCTGTTGCCGATGCTTATGCTTTCAAACAAATGATTGAGATGCGCGTGGAATCGTACAACAAAAACGGGAAATTAGAAAGCGAAGGCGATTTTATTACACATCTTAGCCCGGATTCAAAAAGTATGGCTTACCAGGTTGTTTCGGGCGACATGGGTAACCCGGGACAGGGCATGTTTATTATTGACGCAGATAACGGGGCCACCATTATTTTGAGTGAAGAAAAAGGTGAAAAAACCGGCATTGTTTATGGAATGGGGGCATTCTTTTCGTCGATAGGTGAAACATACGAAGAGGAAAATCTGGCGGAAACCCCGGAAGCTTACCTGGCTAATCCGAATGTAAAAAAAACCGGACGGTCCAAAACAATTGCCGGATACAAATGTGAAGAATACAAATTCAACGATGAAGAAACCGAATCGGAAGTATGGATTACCCAGGACTTGAAAATGAATACCCAGGATTTTTTCAGCACCCTGTTCAAAACCAATCTTTATGCACGAGGTGTACCATGGGGTTATATGATGGAAGCAACAACCCTCGACAAAGAAACCGGCGAAAAATCTGTGATGCAGGTAACCCGTGTTGATGCCAACTCCAACAAACGTTTCAACATGGCCGATTATCAGATAACCAACCTGGGCTCGTTTACCATGCCGGCCGAAGAGGAATGAAAAATGAAACATGCTGTTCAGCTAATTTTAATACTTTTTGTGGGATTCATTTCAAAAAACGCTAAAACCCAAATAAGTTTTGGAGTTTTTGCCGATTGCCAGTACTGTGACTGTGAAACCCTAAACAGCCGGTTTTACAGGAATTCGCCGGAAAAACTGGAAGAGGCCATCGCTCATTTCAACCAAAAAAATAACCTGGAGTTTGTTGTGAATGTGGGTGATTTAATCGACCGCGATTTTACCAGTTTTACACCGCTGAAACCTATTTTACAAAAATCAAACAAAACCATTTACCACTTGCCCGGGAACCACGACTTTGAAGTAGAACCGGAACATTTGGAAAAAGTACCCAAGGAGCTGGGTCTTTCTAAAATGTACTATTCATTGGAAAAAAAAGGATGGATGTTTATATTTATGGATGGCACCGATATTTCTTTTTTTTCGGCTGATAAAGAAAAGGTTAAGCAGGCAAATGTAATGTCGGAAAAACTAAAAGCTGAAGGGAAACCAAACTACCATCCCTGGAACGGAGGTGTTGGCAAACAGCAGTTAAACTGGCTAAACAATCAGTTACAGCAGGCAAAATCTAAAAACCTGAATGTTGCCGTTTTTTGTCACTATCCGCTTTTACCCTTCGAAAGCCATGCTTTGTGGAACCAGGCAGAAGTAATTGAAGTTTTGAACAAATATTCCTGCGTTAAGCTTTGGATGAACGGACACAACCATGCAGGAAATTATGCCTTAAGTAACGGAATTCATTTTGTAAACCTGAAAGGCATGGTTGAAACTGAAAATGAAAATGCTTTTGCTGAAGTTATTTTAAATGACAGCACAATCGAAATCAAGGGTTTAGGTCGTGAAGAAGATAGAACTCTGCACATAAAATAATTTCTCAATATTTCTTAAAATAAATCAGAAAACGGGATTGCTAATTGCACAAATATTCATAATTTTGAATAAGAGTTAAAGATATTTTTATTACAAAAATTTAAAAGTGTAACCTTATGAAAAAATTTACCTTATTTCTCGCCATTATGGCGGTTGTTTTGTTTGCAAACGGACAATCCGCTGAATTGCTCCAAAAAAGAATGGATGTGGCAAAGAAAAAATATGCGCAACCAGCATCTGCAAACTTTCAGTTGCTAAACCATTCCAAATTTCAATCAGCATTTATTTTGGTCTCAGAAAAATATTTAAAAAGTGCAG
This sequence comes from Mariniphaga sp., assembly GCF_041687215.1. Classification (NCBI taxonomy): domain Bacteria; kingdom Pseudomonadati; phylum Bacteroidota; class Bacteroidia; order Marinilabiliales; family Prolixibacteraceae; genus Mariniphaga; species Mariniphaga sp. The sequence continues at coordinate 22,004 of NZ_JAWLCI010000010.1, read as the reverse complement.
CCGCCACCATGAAGCTCGACAGCACAGTTTCCCAGGTTTGGAATGATGCGAATCAGGTATTGGAAAATGAGACAAAAGAGGAATTTCTTTATGATTCTGAAATGAAAAACACCATGTGGCTTCACAGCGACTGGGACAATAGTTCTGGCACGTGGGATGTCTGGTCGAAAACAGAAGTAGATTTCAATCCGGATGGCACAGTTTCCACCATGTATATTTATGAATCGCACGAACAGGGAGCGGAACCTTCATTAATAAATAAACTTAATGCTTTTTACAACGATGCAGGCCAACTTGACTCAGTTCAGCACTGGTATGCACTCGGGCCTGACACATGGGTTTTGGAAGGAAGACAACATTATTTATATGATGACTCTGGCCGGTTAACCGAAATGAAAGTGTGGTCGCTTGAAGAGGATGAAGGCGAAGAATATATGGCAGCCATGCGTTTTGTATTTACCTATACCAACTCAGACAGAATGGAAACGTCTTCCATGTTTTTTCTTTTTGAAGAAGAGGAAATTCTTTTTTTCAAAACAGAATACAACTATGATGGTTCAGGTCGGTTAGTTTTCACAGAAGACTTGTCTTTAAACCTTTTGTTCTTTGAGCTGGAAAAGAATGCCCGAACAGACTTTGAATACAATGCATCCGGGGATGTATCCACAGAAACTTACTCTTTGTGGGACGCAACAAGCGAGGAATGGATTCCGGATGAAACAGATGAATACACGTATTATGATTTTAACAATTCCGAAGTTTTTTTGCCCTCCTACCTGTTGTTTTATGGAATAGTTGAAGAATTTCAGGTTCCGGGTAAAGCGGTTAAGGAAATAGAAACCATGGAATGGAATGAAGGAACATCACAGCTTTCTGCTAAAACTATTTTTTATTACTCAGCCGGAACAAATACCTATGCAGATAATCTGAATAAAGCCGGATTTTCAATTTATCCCAATCCGGCCAGTGAAACAGTAATATTTAACTGGGATAGTAACCAGGAAAAACTGAATCTTGAAGTCTTTCAGATTGCCGGGGCAAAAATATTTCAACGCCTCATCAACTCTGGTGACCCAGTTTCAGTTTCAGCGCTGGAAAATGGTATTTACCTGTATAAATTGCAGAACGGAACGGAAACCCTGCATTCAGGAAAACTGATTAAAAAATAGCATCCGGAAAAATTTTCCAACTTGATACCAAAACACCGGCACCTGCCGGTGTTTTCGTATTATTTAAGGAAGAACAGCTCTTCCATTTTGAACAAATACTTAAAAAACAAGCATTTAAACTTTTTTACAGGAACAATTGTTTTTAACTTCACTAATCGATTTAATTACATTAACCATGGAAACTTCAGCCAACACAATTCTTACCGTTTTCACCACGATAAACGTGCCGGTTGACCTGGTCTGGGAGTACTGGACAAAACCCGAACACATAGTAAACTGGAACCATGCATCAGACGAATGGCACACCCCAAAAGCCCAAAACGATTTGCGCGAAGGCGGAAAATTCTGCTGGCGCATGGAAGCCAAAGACGGAAGTTTTGGTTTCGATTTTGAAGGCACCTTCGATGAAATTCAGCCCCGCGAGCGAATTCTTTACACCCTTGCCGACGGCAGAAAAGTGACTGTTGCTTTTGAAACCAGCGGCAGTTCAACAACTGTTACCGAGATTTTTGAAGCTGAAAAAGAAAACCCGGCGAAACTGCAGCAGGATGGCTGGCAGGCTATCCTCAACAACTTTAAGAAATACGCCGAATCCATTAAAAAAATGGTAAGGCTCCATTTTGAAACCGAAATAGATGCCCCGATTGAAAAGGTTTTTCGGTTGATGCTTGCCGACAAAACATACCGTGAATGGACGAAACTTTTTAATCCAACCTCACGGTACGAAGGTTCATGGGAAAAAGGTTCAAAAATTTTGTTTCTCGGAACAGACGAAAAAGGAAACGAAGGAGGAATGCTCAGCCGGATTAAGGACAATATTCCAAATCGGTTTATCAGCATTGAACATTATGGAATAATTGCAGATGGAAAAGAGATAACCACCGGTCCTGATGTTGAAAAATGGGCCGGAGGATTGGAAAATTATACATTCGAAAATAAAAATGGAAAAACGCTGCTTTCTGTTGATACCGATACAACCCCGGAATACAAAAACTATTTTGAAAAAACCTGGCCCAAAGCTCTGAAGAAAATAAAAGAGATTTGTGAAGCATAAAATTCAACCATTAAAAACAAATAGTTATGGCAAGTGTAAGTATTTATCTCAATTTCCCCAACCAGACTGAAGAAGCTTTTAATTACTACAAAACGGTTTTCGGTACCCAATTTATGGGTGATGGCATTATGCGGTTTAAAGATGTTCCACCATCCGAAGAAATGCCTCCATTACCCGAAGCCGATAAAAATTTGGTGATGCACGTTACGCTGCCAATACTTGGTGGCTACCTGCTTATGGGAAGCGATGCACCCGAATCGATGGGATTTAAGGTAAATAAAGGCAACAATGTGTACATCAACCTGATGCCCGACACCCGCGAGGAAACCCGCCGGATTTTTAACGCACTTTCAGAAGGCGGCGTTGTGGAACAGGAACTTCAGGACATGTTTTGGGGCGATTATTACGGTAGTTGCAAAGACAAATTTGGTGTAAATTGGATGTTTAACTGCTCCGAAAAAGCGTAAAATCCAAATCATGAATCATTCCAGTTACCCCTGCCTTTGGTTCAACGGCAAAGCAAGGGAAGCAGCAGATTTTTACTGCTCAGTATTTAAGAATACAAAAATTACTTCTGAAAATCAATTTGTTGTAACATTCGAAAGTGACGGCCAAAAATTTATGTGCATCAACGGTGGTCCACAATTCCAACCGAACCCATCTATTTCTTTTTACGTAACCTGTGAAAATGAACAGGAAGTGGACGAGGCCTGGAAAAAACTTTCCGATGGTGGACAGGTATTAATGGCACTCGATAAGTATCCCTGGAGTCAAAAATACGGCTGGATTCAGGATAGATACGGTGTGAGCTGGCAACTTTCGTTTGGCAAACTAAAGGATGTTGGACAAAAATTTGTTCCCACCCTTATGTTTACAGGCGAAATGGCGGGTAAAGCCGAAGAGGCTATCGGCTATTACACTTCGGTTTTCAAAAACTCATCAGTAACGGGAATTTTAAAATATGAAGCAGGAGAAGGCGATGTGGAAGGCCATGTAAAACACGCTCAATTCAGTTTAAATGGTTATGTGTTAATGGCGATGGACAGTTCAATGCCTCACAAATTTAGTTTTAATGAAGGCATTTCTTTGGTGGTAGAATGTGAAACACAGGAGGAAATTGATTACTACTGGGAAAAACTTTCTGCCGTACCCGAAGCAGAACAATGCGGCTGGCTGAAAGATAAATACGGCGTTTCGTGGCAAATTATTCCGGCCATTCTGCTGAAACTGGTTAATCAACCTGAAAAGGTACAAAACGTGGTGCAGGCCTTTATGTCAATGAAAAAGTTCGATATCGAAAAACTCATTAAAGCATTGGAAGTTTAAATGTAAACATTTATACACTACACACTGAGCAAACAGTCGAAATATACCTTAACTTTGCTCCGTGAAAAAAGTGTTTAAAATAGCGGGAGGAGTATTAACAGCAGTACTTTACAGCATTGCAGTTTTTCTTTTTACGGAAAATGCGAAGCCGCAATTTTCTTCTGTTTTTGAAACGCAAACTTCCGGCAATCGTATTTTATTTTATGTAAGCCCTTCCGGTATTTTAGGCATTCCATTAACACAGGAATCGTCTGTTAATCTGTTCAGCGGGATAAATTATTCTAATCCAGATTCTCCGTACAAATCTTTTTCTGCCTGTTTAAAATATGCTGAAAAAACAATCTCATCCGAATTTGTTCAATATGTTTTTCAGTCCAAAAACTTTCAGATACGGCTACGGAAAGCAGATTTCCTTTTTCCTTTCCACTACTTCTGGTAAACTCTAAAAGCATTTTGAAGTTGTCGCAATCAACTGCAACCAGATGGAAATATGCTTTCAGGTCGCTCCTTTGCAATTGAAATAATTGCCGAAAGCGCAACTTGCATTTGTAAGCATTCATTTTTGACATTCTTACCCGACAACTTCGAAACTCTGAATCAGCAGAAAAATATCTTTCTGTAATATTTCATTTTGTTTAATAATTTTTAAAAATGTTTATAATGGATTTAGGAACAATTATTATAACCTTTATTTTTATTGCTATTGTAACAATACCATTTGTTTTAACCGGTTACAGCAAAAAAAGAAAGAAAAAAAACCTGCTCCGCAAACTTACCGAAATAGCGGGAAATGAAGGCGGTACTATTTCACAACACGAATTTTGCAGCAATTTTGTTATTGGCCTCGACGAGATGGCAAATCACCTTTATTTTTATAAAAAAGGTGAAAACATGGAAATTGCAAAAAGTATAAATCTCCGGGAATTCAAAATCTGCAGACTTTTAAATACAAACCGCACCATTGGCGAAAAAAAATCAAGTTACAGCGTAATTGACAAGCTTGAATTGTGTTTTTATCCAAACGATAAAAATAGACCTGATGAATCTTTAGAAATTTACAACGATGAATACGACAGTTTAACGTTATCGGGTGAACTGCAACTGGCCGAAAAATGGGAAAAGCTGCTGAACGAGCGAATGAAAAAGCTCCAAAAATCAAAAACAGGAATCGATATTCTGCCTTCGAAAACTGTTTCTAAGCCGGTAAAACAGATTACCAAAAAACCTGCAGTTGCTTGAAAAATAAGCCGGCATTCTTTTTTTAAGGTGCCGGCTTTTATTTTTTCATGAATGAAATAAATAATAAAAACGACATCTGCACATCTGGTTGTCAAAAACCATGTGGCTTTTATTATTTTTCAACAATCAATTTTGAGTAGTAAGTTTGTTCACCTCTCAATTCAATCAAATAAATACCGGATTTAAGTGAACCTCTTTTCAAAATAATTTTATCTGAAGTAACATTATTCATTTCCAATACCTTTTTACCCAATATATTATAAAGGACCATTTTATAATTTGAATGTTTGGGATTACTGAATTCAATGGTTGTATTTTCAGAAAAAGGATTCGGATATATTTTAAAATTTTTCAAATAGAATTCATTCGCACCTGTAATACGATCAACTAAAACATTCCACTCCTGAGCAGTCATCCCATCTTCGGCAATAACTGTATAAATAACCAGACTGGAAAAATCATTGGGGGTAATGCCGCTTTCCTGCACAACTTCACTTATTTTTACGGTTGCCCCTTCTGACAGTTTAAATGTGGCAATCAGATTGGTTAAATCTGTTTCTGATTCCACCTCAATTTGAATTGTCCATGTATCAGGATTAATTACAGATGCTCCCGTTTGGGGAGGTATTCCGAAACCAAATTCCAGAATTTCTGTTTCGGTGTTAGCAGCGACAGAAACGGTAACAACCCATTCCTGAACCGTTGTTCCATCTTCGGCAATAACTGAGTAAATAACCGGATTGGTGAAATCATTTGAAGTTACTCCGCTTTCCTGAACAACTTCTCCAACTTTTGCTGAGGCGCCATCTGAAAGGATAAATTCTGCAATAAGGTTTGTAATATCTGTTCCGTTTTCAACTTCAATGTTAACGGTATGATTTGTTGCATCAATGGTTGCATCCCCGGTTTGGGGCGGTAATCCAAAGCCAAACTCCAGAATTTCTGTTTCTGTATTTGGTGCAACTGAAACTGTTACAATCCATTCCCGAACAGTAATTCCATCTTCAGCAATTACAGTGTAAGTAACCTGATTGGTGAAATCATTTACTGTAACTCCGCTTTCCTGAACAGCATCACTAACTTTCGCCGACGCTCCCTCTGAAAGAGAAAATCCTGCAATAAGATTCGTTAAATCTGTTCCGTATTCAACCTCAACAGTAATTGTATGAAAATTGAAGTTAATTGTTGTAGCAACTGTTTGTGGTGGAATTCCAAAACCGAAAGTTAAAATATCGGATTCATCATTTAATCCGGTTTCAACAGATACTTTAACCACCCAATCCTGAACTGTGGTTCCATCCTCAGCAGTTACACTATATGTGACAGTATTGGTGAAATTGTTGGATGTTAAACCACTAGTTTGAACATCGTCTCCAATTTTTGCTGTTGCACCATCGGACAAAGTAAAATTTGCAACAAGGCTAGTTAAATCTGTACCATTTTCAACCTCGATAGTAATTGTTTGAGAATTGTGATTAATTATTGAATTCCCTGTTTGCGGAGGTATGCCGAAACTGTAAGTAAGAATATCGGTTTCGTTGTTTAAAGTCGGCGCTTCCTTTACTGTTACCACCCAGTCCAGTGTTGAAGTTCCGTCTTCGGCAGTAATTGTGTAAGTTACCGGGCTGCTAAAATCGTTGGAAGTGGTACCACTGGTCTGTGCCACTCCCCCGACTTCGGCTGTTGCTCCATTTGAAAGTGTGAAGGTCGCAACAAGGCTGGTCAGGTCGGTTCCGGATTCCACTTCAATGTTAATAGTGTGCGAATTTGTGTTAATTGCGGCGTCGATGGTTTGAGGTGGTGTTCCGAAACCAAATGATACTATATCGGCATTATCGTTCGGACTGGATATTTGATTAAAAAGGGAATCAATTTCTGCAACATTCAAAGCACGGTTATATATACTAACATCATCTATATCACCTCTAAACATTCTTTCTGATAGCTCAGCATTTCCAATTAATAGTGGTTCACTTGGATCAGGGATTGTTCTCGAATCTTCAATTGATCCAATTAAACCTCCATCAACATAAATACTAAATGTATTTTGATTGCGAATCAGACTAATAAAATACCATTTATTTAATTCAGGATCCCAAGGAATATTTATTATCCAATATTCTCCATTTAACCTTTCATGAAGCCCTAAAGAATTCCCTGTAAACCACAAAATCCATTTTTTTGTATAACCCCCTCCATCATCGTGGCCCATTATATAGTATGATCCGATTTGGTCAAGATTTATCCAAAGGGATAACGAAAATGGATTTGTCCCAAAGGTAAAACTTGGATCATCAGCTACACTAATATAATCGTTGCCGTCAAAATGATAAGCGCTGTTTTCATTTCCAAATCTATCTGAAGTTAATGTTGCCCCATTGACCACTCCGTCATGACCATTTCCAGTCTCATCATTTGCATTACCATTGAAAGGATAATGCGCAACCAACCCTGAACCCAAATCAATAACTGTAATTGGAGCAACAGTAATTGTTACAAGCCAATCCTGAATTGTCGTTCCATCCTCGGCGGTAACTGTATAAGTTACCGGGCTAGAAAAATCATTTTCAGTTGTCCCGCTTTCCTGTGCAACTCCGCCGACTTTTGCCGAAGCTCCGTCTGAAATAGTAAATGAGGTAACCAAGTTGGTAAGGTTGGTTCCCGATTCCACTTCGATGTCGATGGCGTGGTTGACATAGTCAATTGAAGCTGCGCCGGTTTGCGGCGGTATGCCGAAACTGTATGTGAGAATATCGGTTTCGTTGTTTAATACAACTTCTTCCGTTACCGTAACTACCCAATCCTGTGTTGTGGTTCCGTCTTCGGCAGTGATTGTGTATGTCACCGGACTGCTAAAATCTTTAGATGTGGATCCGCTGGTTTGTGCAACACCTCCAACTTCGGCTGTTGCTCCTTCTGAAAGTGTGAAGGTTGCAACCAGACTAGTCAGGTCTGTGCCCGATTCTACCTCTATGTCAACCGTGTGGTTCACTTCATCGATTGAAGTTTCGCCGGTTTGTGGCGGAATGCCAAAACTGTAGGTAAGGATATGGGTTTCGTTGTTTAATACAACTTCTTCCGTTACCCTAATTACCCATTCCTGTGTTGTGATTCCGTCCTCGGCAGTGATAGTGTAAGTTACCGGACTGCTAAAATCGTTAGGCGTTGTACCACTGGTTTGTGCCACGCCGCCTATTTCTGCGGTTGCGCCGTCAGAAAGGGCGAAGGTAGCAACCAAACCAGTAACATCAGTGCCTGATTCGACTTCAATATCAACGGTGTGATTGACTTCATCGATTGACGCAGTGCCAGTTTGTGGCGGGATGCCAAAGCCAAATTCCAGAATTTCAATTTCTGTATTTGGTGCAACGGTAACAGTTACCATCCAATCCTGTACGGTAGTTCCGTCTTCGGCAGTAACCGCATAAGTTACCGGGCTTGAAAAATCATTTTCAGTGGTCCCGCTGACTTGTGCAACAGCACCAACTTCTGCAGATGCTCCATCGGAAAGCGTAAAGGTGGAAACCAGATTTGTCACATCCGTTCCATATTCCACTTCAATATCAATAGTATGATTAACTGCATCTATCGTTGCATCTCCGGTTTGAGGTGGAATGCCAAATCCAAAGTCAGTTATTTCAGTTTCTGCATTTGGTGCAACTGTAACAGTTACCTCCCAATCCTGAACTGTTATTCCATCTTCTGCAGTGATTGTGTAAGTTACGGGGCTTGAAAAGTCATTTACCGTTGTTCCGCTAACTTGTGCTACTCCTCCAATTTTTGCAGTTGCGCCGTCGGAAAGTGTAAAAGTGGAAATCAAGTATGTTAAAACTGTTCCATATTCAACTTCAATATCAACGGTATGTGCCGTTGCATCAATTGTTGCATCTCCGGTTTGAGGAGGCATTCCAAAACTGTAAGTTAGGAAATTGGTTTCTGTTGAAAGCTGAGAGTCAAATTCGATAATGACATCATCAATATACCACCCAGTGCTGACATCAAAAGCATTAGAATAAATGTAAAAAGCAAATTGAACCGATTGACCTGCATAATTGGATAAATCGAAATAGGTATATGTCCAAATATTGCCACTCGTATTTGTATAATAGGCTGAAGGAATATCAATCCAATCGACTGTACCGTCTATTTTAATCTGTACTTTTCCATAGTCATTAGGTCCCATAGTATACCAATGCCAAAATCGCAAACGAGGGTTCTTTGAAGCTGATGGGATTGCATATGTTGGACTTGTTAATCTTGAAGAAACTGAAGTCGCATAATTACCATTCAATACAGTTGCTGCACACTGTTGCCCTTCATAAGCTTCCCCGGGGCCACCAGAGGGTGTGCCAACTTCCCAAGTGCCACTTTCTGAAGCCCATTCGCCAAGCCCACTTTCCCAATCTTCAGGATTATTAAAAGTCATAGGTCCGGTTAGCACTTCTACATCGTCAATATACCAACCAGTGCTGACATCAAAAGGATTAGAATAAATGTAAAAAGCAATTTGAACCGATTGCCCTGCATAATCAGATAAATCAATAGAAGGATAAGTCCATACATCGCTGCCAGTATTGATGTATGAAGGAGATATGTCCACCCAATCCGTTGTACCATCTACTTTAATCTGTACTTTTCCATAGTCATTAGGTCCCATACTATACCAATGCCAAAAACGTAAACGAGGATTCTCCGAAGCGGATGGAACTACATATGTTGGACTTATTAATCTTGAAGAAACTGAAGTCGCATAATTACCATTCAATACAGTTGCTGCACACTGTTGCCCTTCATAAGCTTCCCCGGGGCCACCAGAGGGTGTGC
>NZ_JAWLCI010000010.1:0-12292 GCF_041687215.1 Mariniphaga sp. | reverse complement strand
TTAATCTTGAAGAAACTGAAGTCGCATAATTACCATTCAATACAGTTGCTGCACACTGTTGCCCTTCATAAGCTTCCCCGGGGCCACCAGAGGGTGTGCCAACTTCCCAAGTGCCACTTTCTGAAGCCCATTCGCCAAGCCCACTTTCCCAATCTTCAGGATTATTAAAAGTCATAGGTCCGGTTAGCACTTCTACATCGTCAATATACCAACCAGTGCTGACATCAAAAGGATTAGAATAAATGTAAAAAGCAATTTGAACCGATTGCCCTGCATAATCAGATAAATCAATAGAAGGATAAGTCCATACATCGCTGCCAGTATTGATGTATGAAGGAGATATGTCCACCCAATCCGTTGTACCATCTACTTTAATCTGTACTTTTCCATAGTCATTAGGTCCCATACTATACCAATGCCAAAAACGTAAACGAGGGTTTTCCGATGCTGATGGAACGGTAAATGAATTATGCCTAATTAGTCTGCTTTGTACATTTGTATTGTAATTTCCTCCCAAAACAGTAGCTGCACATTTATCGCCAGAATGAGCAGCGTTTGGCCCACTTGTGGGAATTCCAGCTTCCCAGGTTCCGGCATCTGCGTGCCAGTTGGCAGTCCAGTCGCCTTCAAAGGTTTCAGACCAGATTACAGATTGTGTATTTGCCTTTACAAATAATACGAAGAAGGTTAAAACGATAATGAGGTAAAAATTCTTTTTCATTTTTATTGGTTTTTTTGATTTTTAGTCTTTGTAAATGATGTATTTTATGTTAAAAAATATTGCTAAAAGTGTGGTGCTTAGATATTCTTTTCATATCAGTTTGATTTTGAATGGTTATTTTTTGCCAGATTAATTTAACCATTAATAAGTTAATATCATTTTCAATCCAATAACCGGGTGGGGTTAAATTATAATTACAATTAGATATACTATAAAGGGGAATAATTGCGTAAATACGGAGTAGTTAGTTAAGTCTTAATAAATATCTGCAAACAAAATACATGTAATTTATTCGGGTTTTCTGAACAGATGCAAAAAATCATGTTTATGGGATCCACTCAAGGAACAGCGCAAATTTTCTGAAAGCATTATTTCCTCATGATTACTGTAACCTGCAACATGTTGAATATTGATAATAAATGAGTGATGAACACGCATAAACTGTCCGGAGGGTAGCAATTCTTCATAGTACTTCAGGTTTCTGGAACTACAAATGGTTTTGTTTCCTGAAATATAAAAATTGGTGCAATACGTGCTGGCTTCGCAATAAATAATATCTGATAATTTTACCACATCAAATCCTTTGCGGTGGTATATTACCAGATTGGAAGTAGCTGGTGACGGGACTTCCTGCTTTTTGCCTGAAAACTGATTGTCTTGATAAGCACTTTCAAGTATTAACTCATATTGAACCTTTTTTACAGCTTCCATCAATTCTTTCGTTTTAACCGGTTTTATCAGGTAATCGGTTACGGCATAACGAAATGCCTCGGCAGCATAATCAGAGCTGGAAGAAATAATTATTTTTTTTAACCCAACAATCTCAAGATTATTAAACAGGTCAAACGCATGATTTCCAGACATTTTTATATCAATAAAAATTAAATCGGGTCGGTGTTTTACAATGCAGTTAAGAGCTGATTTAATGGTTTTACATTCATGAATAATTTCTATTTCAGGACAATTCTTTAAAATACCATTCACAAGAATCGTTCTTGATAATTTATTATCATCAAGAACGACACTTTTTATTTTCTGTGAAATCATATTCCGAAATGTTAGTTCACTATACAATCAATTTATTTTTATTTTGATATTCAAAAAATTTTTTTGATTGAACAATTTACAAAAAACAGGAATACAAATGTTTATAATAAATCAAATTTAAGAAGTTATCAACTAAACTTTTTGTCACCTTATTTCATGGGAGGACAGTTTTTGATCATCGGTTTCCTGCCTTCCATTTTCTTGCTTCGAGCTTTCCACTTTCTTGTTCCAATCTTACTCCTGTAAAATCACCTTTTCAGTTGATTCCATGCGGCCAGAAATAACCTTCACAATGTAGGTTCCACTTTCTGCGCCGGTGCTGTTCCATTGCGTTGATTTATTTCCGGGGTGACCGTATTCTGTTTTTCGTGAATAGACCATTCGGCCTGCCAAATCGTAAATCAGCAACTGAACTTCGCTCGGTTCCTGCAAATCGAAATGGATGTTAACCGGCTTTCCTTTCGGACTGGGATTTTGATACACTTTCAAATTAAGCTGATTTTTTAGCGGAATTTTTGCCGAACTCACCGGAATAAACGTAACGGTTTCGTCGTAACTTTCTGATAGCACACTTTCAACCCAGCAAAGCCTGTCTTCTCTTTTAAAGCCAACCAGCCGGGGTCTTCCGTTTTCATCGGTCACCCAGTTTACAAAGGTTTGCCTCATGCCACCTTCTTTTTCCTGGTGCTCGTCGTCCTTCACATACAAACCCCGGGCTGTGGTAACATCGCTAACGCCTGAAACCACTACCCAGTGTCCGCCATGCCGGACATTCAGCGTATCGAACCAGCCAAATTTAATTTCCACATCTTCGCCTTTGGCCATTTCCGCGGCAATCCAGTCGAATGTGCAGTGCGCACCCACAGAATCGTTTTTACTTTCGGCTTTGTGGCCGTATTTGGGGTTGGGCGAGTCTATGGAATCAACATAAGGAACGCCCTGCCATTTCACGTGAATCGGCAGTTTCAGCGAATTAATGTAAGCCAGTTTTCCCCGAATCATTCCACCGGTATTCAAACCATCTTCGTCTGAACGGTTAGATAATTCGTTGAATAATTTCAGTTTTTCGCGTATCGACAATCCTGAATTGGGAATACTTGCAATTGAGTCTTCCAGCCATTGCAGGCTGTTTACAGCGCTTGCCGGTCCACATGCGTTCCAATCGCCAACTTCGTCTGCCATGTCTCGAGGATTATATATTGATGAATCCAGATCGATGTTGGGAACCTTGCAGCCCCTGTAGTTCCAGGTTTTAACCTTCCACTCGCTGTTCCATTCAATTTCAGGAATATAACTTCCCAGTTTATATTCCCATTCGTTACCAATATCGCCGCCAACATTGTATGTATCTTTTCCAACGCCTGAGAAATACATGAATTCCGATTCGAAGGGTTCCAAAACCGGTTCGGTTCCGTATTTGTAATTGTACCAAAGATAGGGGACTTCCATTCCGTCAGCGATTCCCAGTTTTTCCATGTCAATCCAGTACGAAACTTCCTGGGTATCGGGAAATGCAGGCAAGGGAAGGTTTTGCACCAGCCACTGAGATGGCGTCGAAGAGTTTGGAACCGCGAACATAAAGTTTACATACTGAACCGTGTCGTTTGGCGGAATGGTAAAATCTACCCTGCCTGTATTCGAGTTTTCCTGCTGAAACGGATTCAGAAAACTTAATTGGTTGAAATTAAATTTGAAGTAGGCTGGCGGCATCACTTCAATATCGTACGAAGTTGTATCGTTGGTGGGGTTAATATCGTTGGAGGAATTTAGCTGAAGAGACATTTGGTAGGTACCTGTCATTTGCGGAACCCAGGGTTTCGGGGCCTCCACAAGCCGGGAGTTGTTTGCAGGAATGGTTCCCAGCGAAGATTCCCATTCGTAAGCAACGGAAAGCGAAAGTTTGTTCCGGATGGTAAGTTTTAAACTAACATCATCTGCCGGAAAATTTTCTATGTTTTCAATCTCTGTTACCACAGGCTGCTGCCTGTCCATTTCCATAAACCGGATATGAAACCGGTTATTGAATAAAACATCCCCTCCAATTGCTTCAGAAGCAACAAAAAAAAATGCAAACAGTATGACTGTGTGCATTTTTAGAATCTGCCAATTTAATGATTGATTCCTTTTCATTTTGATTGGATTTTAATTGGTTAATACCAATCAATTTACAAAAATGATCGCAAGTTCAAAAATTTATTTCAATATAATTTGCTTTAATTTAGTGTGTTACGAATAAAAATTTGTCGATTAACAGAAAGTATTCGAAATGTATTTTATTAAAAAAGAGTATTTTGTATTTTATTTTTGTATGTTTTTTTAAACGTATGTTTTTCGTAATTTTAGTGGCAATTGCATGCTGAATCACAGCCTTTAGCGTTTGGTTTTTTCTTTTTCAGAATGAATTTTTTAACCAGAAAAAACAGGGCAGCCAGTACGATGATATAAACCAATATGTTTTGAAGTTCCCACATAATCTTTTTCAGATTTTTATTTTAAAAGTTGATAAGTTATTAGCGATACCAAATAGGCAAATCCGGTCATAAAAAATAACTGGATGAGCGGCCACTTCCAACTGTTTGTTTCCCGTTTAACAATGGCTAATGTGCTCATACACTGCATGGCAAAAGCATAAAAAAGTAACAAGGAAATACCGCTTGCAAAATTGAAAGCTTTTTTCCCGGTGGTGGCATTTATTTCTCCGGCCAGCCGGTTTTTTATGGTTTCGTCATCGTCGGCACCAACGCTGTAAATGGTTGCAATAGACCCCACAAACACTTCGCGCGCTGCAAAAGAGGTAAGCAGGGCAATCCCGATTTTCCAGTCGTAACCCAGTGGTTGAATGGCAGGTTCGATGGCATGGCCTAAAGTTCCAATGTATGAGTGACGTAATTTGTATGATGCAATTGCTGTTTCCATTTCTTCAGCATCAAAATTGTCGCTTTCATTCTGGGTTAGTACAATTTCTTCAGCATTTTTAAACTGATCAGACGAGCCGTGTGATGCCAGAAACCACAACACAATGGAAATGGCCAGAATGATTTTTCCTGCATTTACCACAAAATCTTTGGTTTTGTCGTAAACTGTAAGCGCAATGTTTTTGGCCATCGGCATTTTATAATCGGGCATTTCGGCAATAAAAAAAGACCGGCTTTTAATTTTTAGTATTTTATTTAGAAAATAGGCTGAAATTACAGCCATTAAAAATCCGAGCACATACAGCGCCATTAGTGTAAGTCCCTGCAAATTAAGTCCAAGGAATGTTTCGTTGGGAATGACCAGGGCAATAATTATTAGGTACACCGGCAAACGGGCCGAGCAGGTAATGAAAGGTGTTACCAGAATGGTAATCAGGCGTTCTTTCCAGTTTTCGATGGTGCGGGTGGCCATAACTGCAGGAATGGCACAAGCCGTGCCTGAAATGAGCGGCACCACGCTTTTGCCGTTTAATCCGAACCGGCGCATCAGACGATCCATAATAAATACCACCCTGCTCATGTAGCCGCTTTCTTCCAGAATGGAAATGAACAGAAAAAGGAAGGCGATTTGCGGAATAAAAATCACAATTCCACCAATGCCGGGAATGATTCCTTCGGAGACCAAATCGGTAAAGGCACCTGCCGGTAAAATGTTATTTACTCCTTGCGCCATTGAGGCAAAAAGGCCATCAATAAAATCCATGGGATAGCTGCTCCAGTTGTAAATGGATTGGAAAACCAGCAGCATAATGAAGAAAAAAGAAAGGTACCCGAAAATGCGGTGGGTTAAAACCCTGTCTATCCGGCTGCGGAAATCTTTGGCTGATTTTATATCTTGTTTGAAGCTTTCTTTCAGAATTTTATTGATGAAAAGGTAGCGTAGAATGGTTTCCTTTTGTTGCAATCGTTTCAACTCCGGTGTGCTTTTCTTAATCGATTCGTCCAGTATTTCAGGTTGATCGATTTCCGATTCCTTAAAACTGAAATCCTGCGTGATGGTGAGCCAGCGTTTGTATAAATTTTCGCCGGGGAAAGCGTTTAAAAGATTTTCAAAATATTCAGGGTCGATTTCTGAAATATTAACTACCGGTTCGGTGGGCAGGTTTTTATAATCGAGAATCAATTCCTTCAGGTAATTTATGCCGGTTCCTTTACGGGCGCTGACCAAAGCCACCTTGGTGTGTAATTTTTTTTCCAAAAGCGCCACATTTAGCGAAATACCTCTGCGCTCCATTAAATCGGCCATATTTATTACCAAAATTACCGGAATGTTCAAATCTTTTATTTGTGTAAACAGGAGCAGGTTTCGCTTCAGGTTTTCAATATCAGCAACAACAACAGCCACATTCGGAAAATTTTCGGCCTTCTCGTTAACAAGCATTTCCACTACAATCTGCTCGTCAACCGATGTTGAATTCAGGCTATAGGTTCCGGGCAGATCGGTGATTCGGGCTTTAACACTTTCTGAGAGTTTGCAAATGCCTTCTTTTTTTTCCACAGTAATGCCCGGATAATTTCCAACCTTTTGGTTTAAACCGGTTAGCTGATTGAATACCGAAGTTTTCCCTGTATTCGGATTTCCAATGAGTGCTAGTTGAAGAAGTACTGACATTATTATAAAACTTTCGCAATTTCTATAAGCGCAGCCGTTTCTTTACGAATGGCGAAAAAACTGCCGTTTATATTTAAATAAAACAGGTCTTTAAATGGTGAAAGCTGAATGAGCTGAACTTCATTCCCAGGCAGGCAACCCAGTTCCTGCAGTTTAACCGGAATCAGGTCGGTTGAATAATTCCCGATAACTCCTTTTTCCCCCTTTTTTAATTGTGCAATTGTTTCCTTCATATTCCAAAATAACACGAAATTTTGTATTAGGTTTTCAATTAATGGTTTCCTAATAATCAAAGGATACAATAGTAGCATGTATTAAATTGAAAATCAATCCCAACAAATAGGGATTTTTAAGTCTTTTATTTTGAAGCGAAAATTACCGAAAGTGAATCAGACCAGGAGTTTTTGAAACAGAATTTCATCCTTCCAGCCGGAAATGGTTTTGAGCCATTCCTTTTTAATACCAGTCTGTATGAATCCTGTTTTTTCAAAAAGTCGGATACTTTGCAGGTTATCGGCTGCAATGTTGGCATAAAGCTGTTTCAACCCGAGTGCATGAATGGCATATTTTGAAAGGGCTTCCAGGGCGTCGGTGGCAAAACCCCGATTGCGGTCTTCGGTACTGTGAATTAAAATGCCCACACCAGCCCGCTGGTGGAATGGGTCGAAATCGAACAAATCAACAGCGCCAACCGGGTGTTTTTCCCAGTTTTCGATGATGAGGCGCAACTGTTTGGTTTCGTAAATGTCTTTTACTGAGTTTTTAATGTACTCGGCCAGCACATATTTTGAGTATGGTGTATGGGTGTTGCTCAGCTCCCAAACTTCCATGTTGTTTTCCCACCGGTAAAGCAACTCAATATCGTCGGGTTCCAACGGGCGGAGGATTATTTTTCCATGGTGGAGAAGTTGTTTTGTCATTTCTTTTTTTCAAAGTTTTTCAGCTCTTCCAAAGAAACCTCTTTTGTTAAACCTTCTTCTGCACTTTTAATGCTTTTTGCCAAACGTTCTGCATTTTTTGGGGAACTTAAAAGGTATTTGGTTTCTGCAAAAGAGTTGTATTCGTCCAGCGTCATAATTACCACACTTTTACCTTTGGGCCTGTGAACAATCAAAACATCTTGATCGTCATATACTTTTTTCAAATGTCCTTTTAAATCTTTTTTTAATTCTGAATAATTTAAAACGTTCATGGCTGTTTGTTTTTTATTTGGATAAACAAGTTAATGAATTTAAATGACATTCTACTTACCTAAATATTTCCACCCTTTCAGTAAAATCTCGGCATCGGTAAGTACGCTGTAATTGCGGGCGTAAAGCACATTTAGCCGATGGTTTCTTTTTGGTTCAGAAGAAGAGTTGTCAAACATATCGGCAGGGGAGAGGATTCCGGTTTTAATGGCAGGCAGTTCCGGATGGTTTTCCGTTGATTGGGCATAACCCACCCACGATTTTTTTCCGATAACAACCTGCCACGCGTTTTTCAGAAACCTGCCCTTTTTGTTGAATAGCCAAACCAGAAAAGGACTCAGCATGAGGAATGTTAGCGCTGTGGAAAAATCAAAAAGCCTTTTTCTCCTGCGGTTGGCCGGTTTGGAAATGGCATTGATGTGCACCACATACAAATCGCCTGCCGTGTGAATGGAGTTGCTGCCAATGATACTGATGCTTTCGGGCGGGGCAATTTTAAAGTCAATGTCGAGGGAAGTGAGTTCGAGCATGGCCCGGATAATTTCTGCCGAACTGATGTTTTCGGCACAGAAAATAATTTCATCGATGCGGTTGATGCGAACAATTTCGTTTAACTGGTTGAGCGAGCCAATGTATTGTTCGCCACGGTCTGTTTCGTCAATTGAAATAAATCCGGCAAATTCAGATTTAATGCGGGTTTGCTGAAGGATTTCCCTTACACGTGCTGCTTCGGCAGGGTGTCCGGCAATGGCAATTTTTTTGGAGCGCTTGATGTCGGGGCCAAATGCTTTCCACTTCATTTTATGAAAAACAAGCCGGTAAATTATAAGCAGTAATGCGGCCCAAACGGAACCCAGTAAAATCAAAGCCCTTGAAAACCGGTATTCTTCGTCAACCAGCGAATACACCAGCAATATGGCGATAGTTCCCCATAAAATTCCCCGGGCAACATGGAGCAGGTTCACAGGTTTTTTATACCCTCCGGAAGAGAAAATAGCTGCCAGCCAGAAAAGGATGTAAACGGGAACCACCCAATGCAAAAAATCAGGCGGATAATAGCCCGGTTCATAACGTATGTTTTCCCAAAGCGGGGTAAGTAGCAGGAACCCGATAAAAATAAAAATGGCATCGAGCACTGGCAGAAAGATACGGTCGATAATCCTGTGCAAAACCGAAAGCAACGCACGAAACCAGATGGCCAGGTTGAGCAGCAGCGAAAAGGCATTTGCTTTTCCACCTGAAAAATGTTTCTGTGCGAAAATAATCATCGCTTTGTAAAACACTTTAACATAATTCAACGACCCTTTTTTGGTGCTTTCGCCCTTGTAATGAATGATGGTGGTTTCGGGAAAATAGTAGTTTTTGTAGCCACCCTGCGTTATCCGGTATGAAAGGTCGATGTCCTCGCCGTACATAAAAAATGTTTCGTCGAGCAATCCCACTTTTTCGAGGGTTTCCTTTCGAAGCAGCATAAAAGCGCCGGCTAAAACTTCAACCTGGTGAGTTTCATTTTCATTGAGGTAGGAGAGGTGGTATTTCCCGAATTTTTTCGATTTGGGAAACAGCTTCGACAAACCGAACATTTTGCAGAAAGCCACCCACGGAGTGGGTAGTCCGCGTTTCGATTCGGGCAGGAAGTTTCCTTTGCCGTCAATCATTTTTACGCCCAGTCCGCCGGCATCGGGATGTTCATCCATAAACTGGATAATTTTGGTGAACGTATCTTCCTCTACCACCGTATCCGGATTCAGCAAAAGAATGTATTTGCCTTTAGCCAACCGGATGGCCTGGTTGTTGGCTTTTGAAAAACCGACGTTTCCCTTGTTTTCGATGAGGTGAACCTGCGGAAATTTTTCTTTTACAAGCTGATTGGAACCATCCACCGAATTGTTGTCAACCACAAAAATTTCGGACGAAACCGTTTTGGTAGCCTTCAGTACCGAGTGCAGGCACTGCTCCAAAAAGTGTTTTACGTTGTAGTTGACAATAATTACCGAAAGTTCCATTTATTCAGCCTGGCTTTAATGGTTCAAATGTAGCATTTCAATTGGATAACCGGATAGAATTTTCTTATTTCTTCCCTTGAGATCGGGGTGAAAAAAAGAAAAAACCGGCATATCATTTATAATAAATACGGGATCAATATATTCATTTATGTAAGTTGGCAAAAAGCAATTGGTTCCGATATCCATCAGCAATTTTTTAAATGGTATATTTTTTAGGGAATGCGTTATATAATTCACTTTTTTATAGTTGATTAATTGCGTTTTTAATGTATTTTAATTTGGCGGCATTTTTTCATTATTAATAAGGGAATAAGGTTACCTTTCTGGTGTTTGCAATTTTACTAAGGTTTGATGAAATAAAATAAGGTTAATTTGGAAAAATAAAAACCTTATTTTCAGCATTTTAACCTTAGTAGAAAAGTTATACATTTGATTTTTACCTTATTACCTTATCGCTCTCCGACAAAGAATAAAATAAATAGGCGGATTATTTTCCCAGCGAGTTTTCGTAAAGCACCCGGTTTACCAACGAGCGGCCCAGCGTAATTTCATCGGTGTATTCCAGGTCGTCGCCCACAGCTACGCCACGTGAAAGCGTTGTAACCCGCACCGGTTTGTCTTTCAACTTACGGAAAATGTAAAAGTTGGTGGTATCGCCTTCCATGGTAGTAGGAAGCGCAAGAATTATTTCAACCAATTCCGGATGATTTGCCCTTTCAATTAGTGAATTAATTTCAAGTTCGTTGGGTCCGATTCCGTCCATGGGGGAAATGATTCCGCCCAGCACGTGATACAATCCGTTGTACTGGTGCGTATTTTCCACCAGCATTACATCGCGGATGTTTTCCACCACGCAAATTACCGAATTGTTGCGCGAAGGGTTGGCACAAATCTGACAGATTTCGGAATCGGAAATGTTGTGGCAAATTTTACAGTGTTTTATTTCGTTGCGCAACTGAATCAGGCTTTCTCCAAACGCGGTAACCGACTCTTTGTTTTGCCTGAGCAGGTGCAATACCATACGCAGGGCGCTTTTCCGCCCAATTCCCGGTAGTTTTGAAAACTCGTTGACAGCATTTTCCAGCAGTTTCGACGGATATTTTTCACTATTCATGTTCTCGTTTTTCGGCTTTCAAAAGTAACGTGAAAAATCTGAATATAAAAAAGTACCTGCTTTTCAATTTTATTGAATAAATTTACGGTTTCAGCATAAATAATGTACAGAAATTTTTTAACCAATAAAATTCATATCATGAAGAAAAATTCAAATTCAACATTCTCCAGACGAAATTTTATAGGAACAACTGCCACTGCACTGGCAGGTTTCAGCATTGTTCCAAGCCATGTTGTTGCAGGGTTGGGGCACATTCCACCCAGCGATAAACTGAACATTGCGGGCATCGGAATTGGCGGAAAAGGGAATACCAATCTCCGGAATATGCCGGGGCAAAACATTGTGGCTTTGTGCGATGTGGACTGGGACTATGCCAACAGAGTATTTGAAACCTATCCCGAGGCCAAGAAGTGGAAAGATTTCAGGGAAATGTTCGATAAGCAGAAAGACATTGATGCTGTGGTGATTGCAACACCCGACCACACGCACACATTACCTGCAGCGACTGCCATGGAACTTGGTAAACATGTTTACCTTCAAAAGCCACTTACACATTCGGTTTGGGAATCGAGGTATTTAACTGAGCTGGCTAAAAAGACTGGTGTTGTTACCCAAATGGGAAACGAAGGCCATTCAAACGACACGGTTTATGAAGTAACCGAAGTGGTACACAGCGGCTGCCTGGGCGACATAAAAGAAGCCCATGTGTGGACCAACCGGCCAATCTGGCGGCAGGGAATGCCGAAACCTTTGGAGGAAGTGAAAGTTCCGAAAACGCTTGATTGGGATTTGTTTATTGGTCCGGCTGTAATGCGGCCATACAACCCGGAATATCATCCGTGGATTTGGAGAGGCTGGTGGGATTACGGGACCGGCGCTTTGGGCGATATGGGTTGCCATTTACTTGATGTACCGTATTATGCGCTTCAACTTACTGCACCAACGGCTTTTCAGGCCAGCTCTTCGCTGGTGAATACCGAAAGTGCCCCGGTTTCAGCCCAGGTGTCTTACCTGTTTCCGGCACGGAAAAATTTACCTTACTGCGCTATGCCGGAGTTGAAATTAACCTGGTACGACGGCGGATTAATGCCTGCCCGTCCTTTCGATTTACCAAACAATGCCCCGATGAATCCCGGTGGCGGATTTATGTTTATCGGTTCAAAAGCTACACTTATTGCTGAAGCTTATGGTGCCAAATGGAAAGTGTATAAAAACGGACAGGAAATTACACCTGAAACCCGGGTGAAAATTGACCGTATTCCGGATGACCCTGCCGGTGGTGGCCGTCATGAAATGCACTTTGTGAACTGCTGCAAAAATGGCGGAAAACCTGCTTCAAGTTTTGAATATGCAGGGCCTTTCAATGAAATGGTAGTCATGGGTAACCTTGCTGTGCGGATGCAATCATTACAGAAAACATTGCTTTGGGACAGTGAAAACATGAAAGTGACCAATATTTCACCCGATGAAACACTGATAACTACCAAACTTCTGCCTTTTTCTTCAGATATTGTCACGCGGAAAGTTGAAGGAGAATCGAAACAAACTGTAAAATGGAATGCACAGGAAATGTGTGCAGAATGGATAAAACATACCTATAAAAACGGTTGGAGTTTGTGATAATTTA
>NZ_JAWLCI010000009.1:0-100001 GCF_041687215.1 Mariniphaga sp. | reverse complement strand
TTAAAATCGTTATTAAGTACATAGCCCTGAGCCCGGCGGATGTAGTTCAACATGGAATAATCGCTGGGTACTGCGTACCGCTCATATTCCTATTTATTGCCCTTGGTTCTTTTCTTAAAGTATCAAGCATGCTATGGATTAATAATACGGATTTACCACTACCTGCAAAACCCTGAACCCATATATTACCCGGTCTTTTAACTCTGTTATTTACAAATTCAAGTTGGTCAGTATCCAATTGGTCTTCACGAATCATCCAGTCTGTTGCCATATCGAAAAATGTTTGTTAGTTTATATCGTTGATGTTTGAAGCAAGATTTGCGGCATTATACCCTTTCTCAATCTGACGATTGGGTTTGGCATTCGCCACTTCATTTGCAAAACTGTGTTTCCCCATTTCACTTGCACACGATATTAACCAGCTATATTCATTCTTTTGCAAATTCCCCGACTGATAACGTTCCTTCCATATTTCAAAAGATTTTTCAATCATTATTTTACCTTCCTCTGGTTCATTATGGTACTTTTTATATCTCCCCAATTCAAATAATGCATGTGCATAATTCCCATCCATTTTTAAAACTTCCTCCATACACTCCACATAACGTTCTTCGTCAACATATTTAAGGCTAACCCCGAGATTAAATGCTGAATACGGTTTTGGGTCATATTCATAAGCTTTTTCATAAAATTTAATGGCAAGTTCATCCTGTCCAGCTGCATTGTAATGGAGACCAATTTGATTATAATCTTTGTTCCATGGAAATTTTTCGTTTATTTCTTCCAAGGTTTCCGCAGCCTTAAATTCAGATTCTTTTTCGCAATACACATCGTACAATTTTTTTAATGCATTTTCTGATTCACCACCTTTTAGCGATGCAATTTGGTCGTTGTATCTTTTTTCGGCTTCAAGTATCATTCGTTCCTCGGTGGTTAGCTCTTTATTTGAAAATGGATTTACTGGTGTGACAATTACCTGCTGATTTCCAACAGAAGCTTTGATGTACAGAATTTTATCTGCACTAATTTCAACCGAAATATTAACTCTGTCTCCTTTATTGAAAACTCCGTTGTCGGGTGTAATTTTTACATTAAAAAGCAGTTTATTACTACTGCCAATACAAATTGGAAGTTCTAATTGTGACTGGTTTTCATTCTCTATGTACAAGTCATCAAAATGAGCAATTTCAGTTGGTATTTCTGAACTTGCAGGAATAAGCACTTTAGGTATCTCGTCTTTGGTTATTACCAATATTGGTTCACTTGTAATGGGTTTTATTATGTTCTTTTTTAAACCATTAAGTACAAGTGAATGTATGGCCGCTCCCCTCGACACCTGAATTTGAGTATCACTTGGTACTAATAAATCGGATTTTTCGAAATATTTTTTTAATGCAAATTGAATGTACGGATTTTTCGAACTGCCACCAATTAGCAATACATTATCAATATCGGCTGTTTCTAAATTTGCTTTTTCGAGAGCTGATTCAATGGGTTTGAAAATACTTATAAAATCATCCTGCCCATTTACCTCAGGGGTAAACCGAAATCCATCTTCCGAGGTAAATTTTTTCATCAATTCGTTAAATTGATAATAGGTAATTGACGGTTTTTTCAGTTTTAAGGTTTTATCTCCAACGGGTATTTCAATTTCAACATCCAAATCAATTAACAAGTCACTTTCGGCTTCCTCGGGTAAAGTATAATTGTATGAAAGAATGGAAACCCCTTTACATACCTGTATTTTTAAAATTTCGGCTGATTTTAAAAGTTTAGGTAAAATTTCTTTATTGATAACTTTTGACCGGAAATCTTTTAGCGAAACTTTATTCTGTTTAAAAAGTTGCGGCATTAAAATTTCAAATGCAATCATCCTATCTACATCGTCACCCCCTAACTTTTCAAATTTCGAAATACTCAGGTTTTTTGAATAGATTTCGTTTTTTACTGCACCTACTTCCAATATCGATATATCACATGTGCCGGCTCCAAAGTCGAATACCAATATATTTGAATTGTAATCGGGAATTTGAACGGGTTTTTTGTTTTGGGTAGATTCCCACACATAACTAATAAAAGCAGCATTGGGTTCATCAATAAGCGATTGACTGTTTATTTGCATCCCATTTTCAAACAAACAATCAATTAAATCTTTACGCTGATTAGCTTCAAACGAGGCAGGAATACTAATGGCATACTGAATCTTTTTTGACCACCCTTTTTTCTCGACGATAGCATCTATTTTAAGTTTGAGGTATTTAAAAAAAACACGGGTTGCATCTTTTGCATTCAGGATGTTCCATTCATCGCCAGTATTTAAAACGCTTTCTGAAAAGGTTGCACCAAGGTCGGCTCCCAATTCCATTTTAAACGAATACCAAACATCGCGGTTTCGTTTTAAATTAAATTTTAAGTCGGCTGCACCTGAGCCAACCAATATATTTTTATCTACACATGCGATAACCGATGGAAGGATTCCACTTTTAATTTCTGTTCCATCTGCTGCTTTTTGTGGAATCCATAGAACTTCTGTATCGATTTTTTTTGTTTCAGGAGACATGGTTGCTACTGAAACTACGGTTGTTGATGTGCCAAAATCGATTCCAACAAAAGTAAATTGTTGGTTAAAAACATTCTCCGACAATTTTGATGGAAGTAAGCGGTCGATGGTAAGGTCAATTGAGCTCATAGTATTAATGACAGTTTAGATTTAAACGATTTTAATATTCAAAATGAAATTATCTCATGATATACTTTCAACGCAAAATTATCGGTCATTCCCGATATGAAATCCAAACAACACTTCACGTATGATTCACGTTTGAGAGCATCATAAATAATCTTGTTTTTAAACTTCAACTTATCTCTCCTTTCCAAGTCAATGTTGGAATATTTTAATAGCCACTCGTAAAAGTATCTGCTGAGAACAGGAAAATTTTCTTTGCTAAGAATGATTCTGATTTTATAATCGCGATATTCAAGATACCGCATCAATGTTTTAAAAATCGCACTAATAACGACTGTTGCATAATCCTTGAATGATTCTATTCTCCAATACTTATAAATTACAGAATAGTTGAAATTTTTAATATCATTCATTAACCCAAGATAATCAGGAGATAATCTGATTCCGTTTTCAGGCGAGCTGTTTTTAAGAAGGTTGGTAATAAATCCATGAATTAATATCCCATTATTAATTTCCCTCAAATTTGATTTTGGAAAATGTTTTTCCAGAATTGAGGTAAGTTCTTTGTAATTACCGAAATTCAGAATCTTAAAAAACATGGCATCTTCAATATCCCGCCCCAAATAGGCGATCTTATCTGCAATTTTCACTACACATCCTTCCCAAGTATAAGGCTGGTATTCATTGGACTTCGAAATATCTTCAAGATCAATGTACTCGGTTCTTGGGTAAATAGCATCTTGATTAACCTCTCCGCAATGTGAAATAATTCCATCCCTGACCGCATAAGTCAAGTTTAGGTTTTGCTCGTAACCTTCAGAATCAGTAAGGGTTTCAATATGATCGACAAAAAACAAACTGTTCTTTTCGTGCCAGAAACTGTTTCCGGGAATTTCATCATTCATGATTTTTCGTATTACAGACTCTCCATGATGACCAAAAGGTGCATGACCAATATCGTGGCCAATTGCAATTGCATTAACAAGGTCGTCGTTTAAACCAAGCTGTTTGGCAATGGTTGAACTAACTGATGCCACATGATTTACATGTTCAATCCTTGTACAGATATGGTCATTTTTTGTAGCAAAAAATACCTGCGTTTTTGTTTTTAACCGCCGGTATCCGTTGGAATGTAAAATCCTTGTATAATCACGTGCAAACTCAGACCTTATATCATTTGTGCGTAGGTACAAATCTTTTTCCCTTTTGATAAGGCTCCCCCAATTTGGACTTAAATTGTTGGCTCGTTCAGTTTTAAATACTTTTTTCGTTTTCATTGTTCAGGATTCACATTTTATTCTATTTCAAATGCTTCATATTCTTCCCTGTTCATCCAAAATTCAGGGTCAACCACCAATACTTCGTCCCAACTTAAATCATAAAGTTTGCATACTATGACGTCTATTTTAGTTTCTAAATCGGTAGTACTCTTATTTTCTTTTTTAAGTTTTAATATGGATTTGGATAAAGTCTCTAATTCAGTTATTAAAAAATTACTCGGGAGAGGGAATGAAATTTGTTTTATATAATCTGCTTTAATTGCAAGATTTAAAAACTTGGTTAAAAATATGTAGTCAATTAACTTTGAGTTAATTATACTAATTAAAAAATAAACTGAATATTGATAAGTTTTTGGAACAACGAAATTCATTCCTTGAGAACCATACACGCCAATTTCATCAACTGTTGCCACAATTCGTGGTTTTAGCCGTTCATTTCTTGTGTTTTGAATAATAATTTTTGGCACTATGTCTAATTGAGATTTATCTCTTGCCCATTGTAGGGAATACCAATAGATTGCACCAGTCTTACATTCTCTCCTTTTTGAAAGTTCAAATTTGAAAGGGGAAAGATGATTTTTTGCTTGAGGATAAGCATTAATATCAGCTTTTGCTCCAAGATAAATAATCCTTCGATTAATGTTTTTAATTGTCCATTTTCCGAAGTCTCTCCCATGAAGCAATATGTGTAATAACTCTTTTTCGATATTTGAATTTTTCCATTGTTCGATTTCATCAAATATAAACACAGGATTATTCCCTGTTACAATACCTTGAAACACGTCAAAGTGAGTTTCTATATTAATGTTACTGGAATTAAATATTTTATCAAACATATCATTTGAATTATCATCCCCTGCTACACTAATTACATTTCCAAATTTTTCAAAGAAATTTGGTTCAACTTTCATTGATGATATATTTTTAAAGTCCAATGCATTTATGAGATTAATTTCTTTATTCCCATTTTTATTGATAAGTAAAATTACGGTATCGACAGTAACTTCTTCAAATATTTTGTTTCCCGTATAGCAAACTGTATGTAACCAATTATTTGATAATATCTTATTTCTAATCAATTTGTAACTAAGATTATTTAATACGATTGATGGTATAATGAATGCAAGTTTCCCTTCAGGTTTTAGCAAATTACAAATTGAATGGTCAAGAAATACACCAAAAATATCTGTGCGTTTATAAAATACTTCAAACTTTTTTCTTAATATTTCTTTGAGTTCAGAATCCATGTGTTCAACATTAAGATACGGTGGATTCGCAATCACGATATCAAATCCCGTATTTGTTCCCATTATTTCATTGTTAAGAATTTCAGGGAAATCGAGTCTCCAATCAAAATGAATAAAAGGCCTTTCTGAGTGTCTTTTAAGTATTTCTAATTTAATAATGGTTTTCTTCCAAATTTGCGTTTTTTGGTATTGTTCGGTTTGGCGATTTAGTATTTGTCCGGTAGCATTGCTTTGTACATTCTCCAATCCATTCTTTTTAACCTGCAACTGTAATTGATTAATCAGTAAATCAATTTTCAGATTACGTATTTCGAGAGAAAGTTTATCTTTTTGGTGATTTTCTGCTGCGAAAAATTCCTTTTGTTTTTGAGTAATATTTTTTAAAAGTTTTTGTTTTGTTTTCTCCGTTTCATCTCCAAAAAGATTTCCCTGAGTAGCTTTTTCTTTTATTTCCCAATCTATATCAATAACTTGATTTTCAAATTTACTTAATATCGAATCTCCCACTACAATTTTGTAATCCAAGCTGGGCAGAGTGGTTGGTTTTTCTTCATCAATTATCAAGGAAAGCCAAAACCGCAAACGGGCAATATCAACCGCACCTTTTTCAATATCCACCCCATAAATAGAGTTCTGAATGATGTGTTTTTTTACGGTTGCAGGTTGCCAATTGTCCATTTTCCAAATGTCTTCCACCACATCGGGGCTGGCATTGTGCAACACATTTATCAACATCACCATTTCATTCAGAATCCCCATAGGGAATGCACCAGAGCCAATAGCGGGATCGCAAACTTTAATATCGTACAGAGCTTTGGCCAAAAGATGGTCGTGTTCGATAATGTCTTTGGCTTCATATTTCCGAACAAAGTTTCCAATCTGGTTTTCGAGATTGGTTTTTTCTTCCTCTGTTTTAACCAATCCTTCTTTTTCAAACGAAGTGATAAAATACTGAATCAATGATTCCTGACACATGTATTTTACAATCGGTTTTGGGGTGTAAAAAGCACCTTTATCTTTGTTGTCTTCGAGCAGGTTTTCAAAAATATGCCCCAGCATTTCAGGGTCAATTCCTATCTCGTTTTCATGTGGGTCGTTTTCGTCGATGGTAAAATTATACTCGTTAAAAAAATCAAACAAATTTTCAAAAAGTGATTTTGGAAAGGTAAGAAAGTCGGGTTCATTCCTGTCTTTTTCAAACAAACCGCCTCCTAAATATGGTATTCTGAAAGTTTGACCATCGGATAAAGTAAATACTTCTTCCGGCCTGTTATTTTGGTTTAAAGCATCAAAAAACAACGGTGCAAGTATTAACTGATAAAAAGTTTCCCTTTTCCCTGAATTCTGCCAAAGGTTGTACATAAACTGTTTTTCGCCATCCTGATAGTTTTCATCAGTAGCTCCCAGCCATCCTTTTTTCTGAACAAAATGAAGAAACACAATCCGGCCAAGCATGATTTTCACAAAATCGCGAATGGCTTTTTCTTCATTACTAAATGCAGATATCTTATAGCTGGAATTGTTCAGGTAATTTACAAAAGCGGTGTAATGTTCTTTATACTTATTAAAGAATTCTTTGCTAAGCCTTTCAACCGAGAAAGCAGTTTCCACGTCTTTTATGGTTGCTTCTTCCTTGTGCTGGCTCAGTTCCCAAAAACGGTCGCGGGCTGTGCGGCAACTTTCGTTTGCCCCCAAAACATAAGTAAACCTTTTGGTTTCGGTTTCCTTATCAACAAAATTACCCGTGGTTTCATCGTAATCGGTATCTTTTGCAGTAAATGTAAACCTGTATTCTTCAGTACCTTTTTCATAAATGGCAAGTACGCCATGATTTCGTTCCTGATCGATATACCCAGCGACAAGTTTACGCAGAGCTACACGGTTACGTGCAATATTTACATTTGGCTTAACGTGTACTTCAAACATGGCAAGGTTTTTCCCATCTTTTAACCTTACAGTTCCCACTTGTTGAAACGATTCCACCAAATTGTTGTCGGCTGGAATTGTAATTGGGTTTCGCAGGTATGAAACATTGGGGAAAGTAAAATCAACCACCTTTTTCCAATTGTCGAATTGATAAGGCTGATTTAGTAAGGTACGAAGATCTTCTTTGTTCATGATTGTTGAGGATATGAATAGGATTCGGAAATTATGATTTCAGGTTTTAGTTTTTCGAAAGAACGGACGGTAACAGTTGGCCGGTTATCAGGATTATCATCGGTTTCCAAAGGATATTTACCGAGAATCTTTAAAATAGCATCTACCAACTCTACTGCGTTAAGCGGTGTTTTTTTTACATTCTTTTTAAGGGCATTTACTTCGCGTTGAAGTTTTTGAAATTTACCCAGTTTTATGGCTTGTTTTGCTGCTTTAATCAAATCTATTTCTTGGCCAGATAAAAATGGAAATTTTAGGAATCCATCGAGGTATGACAATGCTTTTTTCTCGTTTGGCCCCTGAGTTGTATCCACCACCATTTGACTTGCTGCTTCTACCTGAAGTTTCTTT
This sequence comes from Mariniphaga sp., assembly GCF_041687215.1. NCBI lineage: Bacteria > Pseudomonadati > Bacteroidota > Bacteroidia > Marinilabiliales > Prolixibacteraceae > Mariniphaga > Mariniphaga sp. The sequence goes on along the minus strand of NZ_JAWLCI010000009.1, from coordinate 92,280 downwards.
TCGAAATCGGTAATTGCAACCTGCACATGTTCATGATGATTTTCGTGTAAAGGGATACCTTTTTCTGGTGGATCGGCCCTAAATTCTTTGGCGGTTTCCACGAAAGTCAATTCTTCCAGATCACCATTGTCGCGAATCCAGTTAAAGGCATCACGCCGTTCATTTCGGATAAAACAAATGGTTGTGTCCTTTTTCATCCGATCTTTTCGACCAACTCTTGCCCGAAGCGGCATGTTTCTGATTTTTCGGAATTTTTCAGGATTTTCATCTTTAAATTTCCGAAGCTCCATAAGCAACACCAGCTTTTCATCTTTTTCTTCGCTAACGGTTTTATCAAATAAACCGAATGTTCCAATTTCTTCAACAGTAGAATATATCTGACTGTCTTCGCCCAATGCCGAATGAAAAGCCTGCAACTTCATAACAGCTTTTTTCTCCAAATCTATATCCTTGTTAACCTTTGCTGTTGGGAAGAAATTATAAATATAAATGTTCGGAGCTGATGAACCAATACGATTGATACGACCAATGCGCTGCATTAAACGAGTTGAGTTCCAAGGTGTATCGTAGTTCACAATTACATTTGAACGGTGAAGGTTTACTCCTTCAGCTAATACTTCGGTTGAAATAATAATGTTAAAATCAGAACGATACTGGTCACGCGGAATATTGGCATCAAAATTTTCACGGATTACAGGAACCAGTTTATTTCGGTTCGATGCATTAACTTCCATTACTTTTGTAAATCCATGTTTTTTCAAATTATCAAGTAAGTATCCGGTAGTTTCTTTTGATTCAGAAAATATAACAAGTTTTTGTTGCGGGTTTATTCTTTTATTTAAAATCTCCCCATTGAGGTGATTTAAAAACTCATCCAGTTTGGGATCTTCAGTAACTAATTCCCATCGTAAAACCAATGTTTCCAAAATCGACAAATCTTTTTCCAGACCTTCGTAGAATCCGGGTAAAAAATCTTCAGGTGTGCAAACTTCAATAGTAGGATCTGTTTCCCGGAGCATATTAATCAATTCGATTAACTCATCTTCGCGATCTTCGATAATAAACTGGGAAACTTTCAAATTTGGAGCAATGTAAATTATTTTGTTATCGAACATTTTCATCATGGCTTTTGTGGCCAAATAGAATCGATTCAATGATTGTTTAAAAGCGTAAAAGCTACTATCGATGCGTTTTACCAATAAAACTTTCATGATATGTGCCAGCTGAGTTGCAGCTAAATCAGCGTTTTTGTATTTCTTCTTTTTCTCAGGAATCAGATATTTTATAGCCTGATATCTGTTATAGGTTAATCCTTTTCTTTCATCACCAATATAAAACATGGTTTCGTCATACAACTGATCTAATTTTTCATCCAGTTGGTAAAGAATTTTAAACGGTGGATTTATAACAGGGAAAATAACACTCTGTTCTTCCAAATCCACAGAATACTGTTCATGATCCATAAGGTCGGTACGCGTTCTGCGAACCGTTAACGGAGCAATCACTTTTTCCCTTATATCTGCATATATGTGTTTAATGCTGTTTTGAACTTCTGAAATACTGAATTTACCCGATTTTAATCTATTATAGGCATCAATCCGAATCCTGAAAAAGTGTTGAAGATTTGAAATTGAAAGAGTAGAATCCTTTGAGTCCATAAATAAATACACTTGATTGGCAATATCTTCAGGACGGTTATTTAATGGAGTTGCAGACAAAAGCATTACTTTTTTTTCTGCCTTGGTTCCATCTTTTAGCATGTGCCGGGTTTTTGTCTTACAAATCTTTTGTAACTCGTTATACATCTCGGCAGTATCGTTTCTGAATTTATGTGCTTCATCAACTATTACAATGTCGTACTTTTCAGGATTGGTTATTTTCGGAAGACTTCCGTTGGTAATAATTCTATAATTCTGCAAGCCAAACTGTTCCAAAGTTTCAACCCAACCTTCTTTTAATGCAGGTGGAATAACAACTAAGGTATTTGTGATATGCGAAGGAAAATCATTGGTATAAAAGAACCTTTTTGCAATTAATGTTGCTACCACCGTTTTCCCCAATCCAACTACATCGGAAAGGAAAAAACCATTGTGCTTCGTTAATAGCTTGAATCCTTCATTTACTGCATCGACCTGATATGATAATCGTTTAAAACCCTTGGGTAAATCAGAGATTGAATTGGGGTCAAACTCTACGCTTTTCCCAAAATACTCTATCAGAAATTTCATATAAACTTCGTAGGGTGTAAAGTTGTCATTCAGATAAGTTTCCTTTTTAACCTTTTCAATTTCTGTTGGCAAAATAATAATTCCCTCATTCCAAAGGGTTTCAAATTCGCTGGTAGCAAACTTTATGTCTTCGTAATTGTGCAGTATTACATTGAATTCATAATTGGAAATTTCACCGGAACCTAATCCCGCATCAGTAAGGTTTGACGAACCTGTAATTACATATCCTTCGTTGTGTTCGTTCCAGTTTTCAGGTCGGAAAATGTAAATCTTCGCATGAAGTTTTCGGCTGGGATGAGCTTTGATTTCAATTTTCTTTTCAGCAATATCTTTTATGAACTGTAAAATACCCTGTTCAACTTCATTTTTATATTCGGCAGTTTGGATATCTTCCTGAACTTCTTTTAAAAATTCCTGAATAGTCTGGGTTGCATCGCCCTGAAATAATAATCCCTTTGAATGATATTTGGCAATTAGTTTATCAACATCAATACCAACCAATATTCGAATTTTTGGTACATTGTTTAGATAGGGTCGTATAGCAAAATATCCGGATGCCCTAAAATAACCAACCAAAGCATCGAAAAACTCAATATCCTTGTGGTTTTCAAATATTCCTTTAAATTTTTGAAGTAAAGTATTATGGCCGTTATTGGTAAAAAAGTTGGTTGACATGTTTAGAAAACGAATTTTGTAAATGAAACGGCAATTTAGCAAAATTTGATAAGTAAATCTGTTGAACAAATGAATTATGATACGGGATTACATTGAATTAAATGGTGATACTTATTGTCGGGTTTTAGATAGCTAGAATTACTGGATGTATTTTTTATTTGACACAGCTAAAATTTCTGCTGGCCCCTATGGAAACGAAAAAATATTAATTGGCAACTAGGCTTCACTTAGTCCTTGAATATTGACCTTTTCGTGAAATCCACTCACATTTTACGACAAAATAGAAAATTTAAAAATAAACGATTGCCAATTAAAATTTTGAAACGCCGGGATCAAAATAGATCTGGGCTTGCGCAATTCTAAAGTGCATAAAAAAAGGTGCCATTAAAGACACCTTTATTTTGAGAATATTAATAACAGGTCATCACCAGTTTAATTATAAATATCTGACAACTCAAAAATTTACAATATTTCATCACAATAAAATCGTTGTTTAATAACTAAGAAATCAGGTTAACTATTTTGTCGGGATGGTTGGTGTAATAGTCAATACCTTTAAGAAAATCGGTTTTACTTTTCAAATGAATTAATTCATTGAAATATTTAATTCTTGCCAATGTACTTGTATGTATGGATCTTTCTGTTTCGGTCAGGGTCTCTTTCCGTTCCAACTTATCCATAGTGTCAAACCGATTTTTGCGTTCCGCCAACAGGAAATCGATTGAGGAAAAATTGAATGGGAAATAGTAATTCAGGTTATATTGATCTTCTATAAACTTTAGTTGCAGGTTGAGTGGTTCGGTGTTTTTATCTTGGTTATCCAATTCGGATATTCTTTGTTTTATTTTACCGTAATCAAATACCAATTGTTCTAAGCTGGAACAAATTCTTGAGTTAACTAAATCTGATATCGCATCAATAGATAAATTCATTTTATGATAGATGGTTTGTTTATTTTTAAATTGAAATTGCTTTTTCTGTTTAATTCATCGCCAACATAATTCGCTTTATCTTTGTGATCGTATTTACATGGATTCCTGTAATACGAGATACTTCAACATTTTTATAACCTCTTTTTAAAAGTTCTGTCGCTTTTTTGTTTTTGGGTTTTGAAAGAAATCTTAACGGGTCTTCGTTTGAACCTTTCTGTCTTCCTGTATAACGATTTTGTAATTTTGCTATTTCAATCCCTTCTCTTTGCCGCTCTAGGATCAACTTTTTCTCTATTTCGCTGACCACCCCAAGGATTGAAATGACCATTTTTGCCACGGGATTTTCTTCACCTTTTTCATCAAGTGTTGAAAGTCCTTGTGAAATAAAATGAACAGGGATCTTTCTTTTGGATGTAAAATGAAGAAAGTTAATAATATCGCGTAAATCTCTGCCGCACCGGTCGATTTGCCAAAAACTGATTGATTTCACCAAATCTTTTTCTATCAACTTTAAAAGTTCTGTTCCACCGGGTCTTTCAAACATTGGAATTGAACCGGAACATTTATCCTCTATTACTTTGTCATAATCTTTTTCATTTACCCGTTGCCGATCTGTTCGTTGGTCAATCGAGGAAATGCGGACGTACAAAATTGAAATTTTCATATTTTTAGCATGGTATATGTTCTATGCTAAAATACGAATAAAACACCTGAAAGCCGCATGAATTCTATGGTTTTTAGCTATTGTGAGAGTCACAAAAAAAGGTGTACGCTATTATTGTGAGTAAACTATAATTAATTTGATTATTGGAATAGGTCTTTTGTAATTTTCTGAAAATTTTGTATATGCTTGAATAGTTCAAAGTATAGCTAAAAGATTTGTTATCGATGATCTACATTGATTCTCATATTCTTGGATCATGTATGAATGTTGGCTATCCATATTAGGAAAAAGTGATTCGGTGTTTATAATTTCACTCAGTCTGTTTATTACCAATATTTCAAGTCGATTAACATTTAGGACTAAATCTCCTATTGAATTTTTAAAGAATAATTTATTGGTCGGATTAGATGAATGATAAGAAATCTCCATCTTTAGTTTTGGCAAATAGTTATGTGTCATGCCATGGCGATAAACTTTTATAAGAACAGTTAATTCTGCTTGGTCAATAAATGTTGATGGGTAAGCAAAAAATTCTTTGAAATTTTTAGTGGTATTAATATAGTCAGTTCCAGTCCTTGTTAAATAGCCAAGAACATCAATCGTGGCAAATAAGGTGGCTGTGTTGGGTATAGTCGAACGAGGAACAACTGCGGATCCAATCATAAATTCAAATGAGTATGGATATTTTGTCGTTTGTATCAGATTGGTAGAGGATGTTTTTTTGATGAAAAAGTTTCTACATCCTTTATTTTTTGATCTATTTTGAATTTTTCTTTCTATTTCTTCAGCAATCTTAGCATTTTGATGAAATAATTCAAGGTCTCCTAAGAGATACTTTTCGAGATATATTAAATAGCGATAAACATCTGTTGATTGGTATGCCATATTACATTATTTTAAAATACAAAATTAAATGAATTATTCTTTCCTTAATAGTCACACATTTGAATAACAGATTTAATACTGCGAATTGTAGTTTTTCAAGAGTTTTTGTCATGGTTAAATCTTCTATTATAAATCAAGATTAAAAGGAAAATATTTCTAATAGGTAATATCAAGGAACAAATCAACAATGCCAATTATTGGGAACTTTTTTAAAGACAATTACTTATTTCATTTCCAATTTTATTAAAAGCATCTTGAATTGATTTACGATCCTTTTCAATAAAGTCTTTCGAGTTCTTTTCATTATAAGACATATTTCTATATTCAAAGGCCATTATTTTAAACCCAAAGCTTTTTTTGTCGATTAAAGAGGTGAATAGATTAGAAGATATTAACCTTCTATGTTTAACGGTATTTACATAGGCATTTAAATATTGAAAGCTTGATAGATTTATAAGATTTTCAATTTCTGCTTTTAATGGAGAAAATTCAGGAAGGTCTTTAAGTTTTTCTAAAATGTACCTCAAGCTGATTCTATCTTCATCTACGGGAATAAAACTATCTTCAGAAAGGCTGTAATATATTATATGTGCCAAAATATCTGCCATAGAATGCAGAGTTTGAGCAAAAGCAATCAAATTAGCCTCTGCTGTAAAAAGATCAATATTATTCTTTTGAACAAGTTCATTCGAACCAAAATTCAATGCAATTTTCAATAATCTCTCATTTTTACTGCCAGTTTGTCTTCTCAATAATCTCTTTATTATTTTGCCATGTTCATCTGCATGATAATTTGCAATTAATAATTTCCAACTAAATGATGACATTGCAGGTTCAAAAAGTTGGACTTGTTTTTCACCGTATCTGTTATTTACCTTATCTCGTAATTCGCTGGGTTTCCATGTCATAATCAATGATTTTATGGACTTAAAAGAATATTTTAAAGTTACAAAAGGATTTAATAACGTGATTCAAGTTGATGGTGAATTGTTTTCCTAATTTTGGCTTAATTGTGAAGTAGTAAAAAACTATAATATCCGATTTGAAAAATGAAAATTCCAAAATTCAATAGTGAATTTGTCTCTATTATAGATATACATCATTTAGCCTTAGGTGCGGTAATTTCCACTTTTTTACATAAAGAGGGTACGTTCTTGAACATCTTTGAGCTGGGGACTGCTACGGCAAAAATATCTGATATTTCTGAGGACACCGTGGATGAACATGCTATCTCAAGGACGAACTTAACAGCAATGAATGTAAAGATTCACAATTCAATTAAAAGGTTAAAAGGGAATCCAACGGTAATATTAGGTGGGCTATCAGAAGAACAAAAAAGTTATTTGACATTTTTGGATGACTATCCATGTATTGAAATTGATACAGTTGAGAGTGTTGAATTATATTTATCAGGTTTCTCATACGATAAGGACAAAGTTATTTCTGTTAAATCTGGTGAAGTTCTTTTTGGTTTATACGATGCATTAATGTCAAATTCAATTTTGAGAATCGATGAAAATGCAGAACCATTAAATATAAGTTTAGGTGACTCAGAGGGTTTGATTGTTATTGAGGACACGGATACCATCTCATCGGTCATTGCGACAAATTACGCAGTCTCAATTAACGCTTCAGTTCGTTATGTTGCTGCTCTTGAGGAAGAAATACCCAATAAAATATTATATCTCATTGAAGAATGGAAAAAAGGAAATGCCGATAGTTATAAAGAGTTGGAAGCAATTATATATCCTAGATTAGAAGGAATCAACTTCTCCAACTTTAAATTTGGTACTTTTTTTACTGAGGGAGTACCTTATTCTTTATTCTTGAAAAATATTATTCCATTTACTTATGTACATCTTCACTTACATGTTGATCTCTTTATTTTTAATAATATTTATAAGGAGCATCAAGATAGTACTGGATCTTCAGTAATTTTTTCTCCATTAGAATTTGGATACAATGAGGAAACTAGTTTTGTTGTTGAGCAATTTGATAAAGCTAACTTCCATGTAACTAGCCTAATTGGGAAAAATGCAAGCGCATATAATCTTCATAAGTTCATTCAAGATTATCCTTTTGATTTACTTCATATATGTAGTCATGGTGGTGAAGTCCCGGGTTACATAGTAACAAGAAAATTTAATGACAGAGATGGGATACAGCATACAATTGAATTTGATGAAGTTATAAGTTTATCTCCAAGTGACAGGTTTAATGATGAAAATGAAAGATTGATAGAGGTGACCAGTAAGCAAATTTGGAAGAAATTTGATAACATGGTTTGGAAAAGTAAGGAATTAAAAGATAAGAATTACCCTGATTATGTATTTGCCGATATGTTAAATGAGGTTCACAAACAAGGTCATTCCGGTAAAAAGTACAATGAAATACCTAAAGGAAATATTCCATATTCATGTTCAATTAAATGTTACGGAGATGGAAAATTTATTTCTACTTATCAAGCAATGTTTAATAGGATAGCTTCTTCATACGTCACACCAATAATTTTTAATAACACTTGCTTTTCTTGGGCTGAGATATCAAGATCTTTTATAGAGAGCGGTGCTGGAACAATTATTGGGACACTTTGGAGCATAAATAATGAAACTGCCAAAGACTCAGCTATTGAATTTTATAAAAATATATTTAATAGTACAATATTAAACAGCTTATCCAAGTCTTTTGAAGTTAGTAAGGGAACAAAGGATGAAAATATATACATAATGTGGGGGCTTCATTTTACAACCTTGAGGACAGCGAAGAATATTCACGTTAGTCGAGGTAATATTTTAAGAATTTTGCAAAACTCAATAGGTGGTTGGAAACAGAAATTACTAACAACAACTAATTCCAGAATTAAAACGGATGCTGAAGGAATAATTAAGTGGTTAATGAAGCAGAGTTTTTTATTACTTTTCAGGCAGCAGTAATCAGGATTCTTGAATCTAGAATTCGTCTTATTTATTTGATAATAAAACTTAAATAAAATATTTCGCACTAAATTAATCGGCAAAACCATTAAACTAAATTGACAAACACACTCGTACATCTATGTATTTACGCTTAAATTCAGCCAGTTAAGTTTGGCACTCTTAAATACTAGCGGTATTTTTGATCTCGAAATCAAATTAAATCCACATGGAAAAATACATTCCAAAAAACGATAGTGACGATTTAAATCCGAGGTATTTGTTTCAATTAATTGCCACAGATTTACTAGTGGCAATTGTAAAGAAGCAAATCGATACTACTGACCTTGCCAACAGAGAATTGGCAAATCGGGGGTTGGATGAAAATGGGAAATGGGTTGGTTTCAAGGTTTAGGTTTCTTGCCACAATGGAATGAAAATACTAAAGTTCATATTCGTTTTATTAGCCATCTCATTAATTACATTCTTCACCCATTTTAATAACACTAAACGGGTAAATCCTGTTGTTGCCAATTATTATTCCACCCTGAAGGAGTCATTGAAAGAAAAGGGTTATTCGAACAATCTTTTGGTTATTAGCACAAAACGGTCAAAATGGGAGAATATCTTTTTTGAAAACTTTTCCGCTGCTGCTCATGATAGTCGCCACCTAACCAATGATGCAATGGACTTTCTTGTTGGAGATATTAATAATGACAATTTTATTGACGGGAAAGATGTTGCTATCATTTATCAAGTTTTAAATGATGAAATAATCCTGAATCAAGGTGGAATTGGTACATATAAGAAACAAGGGTTTCTTACCAAACAAATGGTGCATTTAGATTGCAGAGTTGAAAAAAAACGTTGGAATTATTAATGAAGATGAAAAAACTTACAATACTTGACCTTGACAACACCCTCATTTATGGAACAACCATAAAACGTAACCTGTCAGCGAAAATCCTTTTTCATTTCTCCAAGTATCTAACAATTTATGAAAGACCTCACGCCAGAGAATTTGTCAAAAGGTGTCATACAATCGGTGACGTGGTTGTTTTTACGACCGCAGAACGTGAGTATGCAACTAAAATTTGTGAACATTTGGAAATCAATCCGGTTGAGTTATTTACGCGCGAAGATTGTTTATTTTTAAATGGGTCTTATGTGAAATCTGTTCCTGAATATTATTTTGATGCTTATGATTCTATCACCATTATTGATGATATTCCCGAAATTTGGGATAAAAAATCACATCAAAAATGTCGGATAATAGGGGTGAAAGCGTTTACAGGTGAAGTGGTTGATGATGAATTGAGGAAGCTCGAAATTCGGGTTTGATTTCTTCAAGATTCTTATGTCATTTCCGAATTATTAGTCATCTGGTGGACAGAGTCCAAGAATTCTTTCACTTTCTTTCACTTTTAGTAAAAATAGTTTCCAAACCAACCCTCTTGTACTTGTTTCATCGCTAAACCATGTGTCGGGAGTAACCAAATCATGTGGATCAGTTTCTTTGAGTTCATCTATTAAGGGTTGGTATTCAGGTTTAACCACCTGTTGAATTTCGTCCAAGTAGGTTTCATATTTTCGGATGAATATTATTGAGTCCATAATTCAAAAAAGTTTTGTATTACAAAGTGAGTCGAATTTTTTTGTTTCATGAGAAATATACAAACGTTCAAGGTTGAACTGAGCGATAGGATTTGTTCGGGCAAGTTCTCGGTAGTCTTGGATTAAATTGTCATACAGAACATTTAAAGGGTGATTAATGTATCTTGAAACGATTTCAGCAAACCAATAATTTGATTCATCAATTTCACTTGGCTCTATGTCGTAAAAATCATAGTAGATGGCTTCATCAATTTCGGAAATAAACATACCTGAATAGAACCCTTCTAAATCATAGTCATATACAAATTGATCGGCATTACACCAAATAAAGACGTTATCTTTCTTTTCCTTCAAAACATCTACCATTGAATAATCAATAATAAAACCATTTGTCGTTCCAAATTGCTGCATAGTTAAGAGGCCACCCGGGCTGCCATGTCCCAACATAATAACTCTGTCGTGTTCTTTTATTACTTCACGTAATTCGGTTTTCGAAATACCACCTGTTATTACGGTTTTGTTTTTTAAAGGTGCATAAATTGGCTTCAGAAAATCGGTTGAAGAATCGCGTGGATGAATAATCAAATTGTTCATGAGCATAAAATTAACGCTACTTATTAAATTGCGCGCTAGATCTTGGTCGCTTTTTTTTCGAGGCAATGTTTATTGGCAAATTAATTGTTAATATCCCCAGAAGTCCCGTAAAGTCTGTACCCTAACCACATCCTCTGAAGTAAAATGTGACTCGGATTCTCAAATAATAATTGGCAAAAACCACTAAACCTAAACTGACATCTGGTGAGGTGGAATATTAAATTTAGTTTGCACCGGAAAAGCACCATGTTCACGGTGCCAATCCATAACCGTTAAGTGCAGTTACCCTCGTTCGTTTTCAGTTTTTTGTTAAACCGGTAGTCTCAAAAGAACAGCGCCAAAATTCTTCCGGTGTATAGCTAAGATAGTGATTTATTGTGGATTGGCCAAGATAAAACTGATGTATTTTGCTGTAATATAGTTGTTTACGGTGCTCATTTTGCAGGTTAAGTTGTAGGGGGATATCGGTTGAGTTTGTTTAGAAATAAATATACTGACTCCCTCTCCCCGGTATAAGTGGGTGGGTGTCTGTCCGTACCCATCCCCCCTCTGCTGGAAAAAACCTTTCATAACAAAAAAGGGGGGTACAGTCCTATTTCTCAAACGGGGATCATTTTTGGATGAAAATCTAAGAAATCAGAGAAATGTCAAAATTTGAAAAATATTTTGAAAATTTTTTGGTGGAAATATGGGTTGTGTATTTATCGGATATTAAGTTCACATCAGATTGATAGGTGAACCTTTTTTCTCTTTGAACGTACTTAAATTGATGAATTTACGCATAAGTAAAATAGGAAAAAACAAATGGCTATGTAGGTTGTATAAGGCATGGCGGGATTGGCTGCGATTCGGTAATCGAATCATCTACTCATCATCTAATCAGTCGGACAGGATTTCAAAGCAAAATCTGCCACAATCTCATAATAAGACCCTCACGTTTTAGTTCAAATAGTTCCCATCTTGAACTTATAATCTTCTGACCCATCATCGGAAGTTCTTTAAATAATCAATCCAATTCCATTTAAAAATAAACAAAGACACAACCTTCAATAAAACACCAAAATATAAATCTTGAAACTTTATAGAATCGATAGATAAATCTTGAAGACATCCCCAAAATTTGGGATTCTAAATCACATGAAAAATGTCGGGTTGGGGTGATGTGTTTTATCGGTTGTGTTGGTTATCAAAATTGGATTCTTACTTAACCTTTGAAGAAAATACTTTGGAAGGTTTAAATGAAGGGATATTATGTGCTGGAATAATAATTGATGTGTTTTTTGAAATGTTCCTTGCAGTTTTTTCTGCTCTTTTCTTCACAATAAAACTACCAAAACCTCTTAGGTAAACATTTTTACCATCAACTAATGAATCTTTTACGGTTTCCATAAAGCCTTCTACTGATTTTAGTACTGTTGTTTTATCAATCCCAGTTTGATTGGAAATCTCATTTACAATATCTGCTTTTGTCATGGTAGTATTTTTATTAGGATATTTCAATTCAGGATTGCTCAAAAGTATTAAAAAATTGACAGATTTGAATATTGAAGATTCTCAAGATTACTATTTCTTTATGAAACCGCTCAACTAAACCTGTTTTATCCGCCAAAATTACAATCTATGTTTGTTTAAAAATAAACACCACATAATCGGTTCTATTCGCGTCTTTATTAATACATCTTGGCAGAATCTTGGCAGAAAAAAAGGGGTCACGATTTTTTATTTCGTAACTCCTTGATTATCAGGTGGAGAATATCGGAATCGAACCGATGACCTTTTGACTGCCAGTCAAACGCTCTAGCCAACTGAGCTAATCCCCCAAAATATCATTTTTTTTATTCACTTTCCCTGGCATTAGCGAAGTTGCCTGTCCCGATTATTCGGGAAGCTAATGTCCCAAAAGCGGGGCAAATATAAAAATTTTTTAAGACCAAAAGCAAACTCTGGTAAAGTTTTTGTTGCTTCAAATAATGTAACTTGAAGTTCTGAGAAACAATTAAAGACCATGAACAGTGTTCATAGCAGGAATTTATCCGGCATAATGAAAAACCAAAAAAAATTGATTTGCAAGTGACAATTATTTTTTATCTTTAGCCCTCTTTAATGTGGGAAAGAAATTATAAAAGAAACTAATAAAAAAAAGTACTATGGAAGTTAAAAAATCACCAAAAGCAGACCTTGAAAGCAAAAGGAATGTGTTCCTGATGTTAGGATTGGTAATTGCGCTGGGAGCAATCCTTGCTGCTTTTGAGTACAAAGCTGCTCCAACAAAAACAGAATCGTTGGGTCAGGTTCAAATGCAGGAAGTAGAAGAAGAGATTATTCCAATTACCCGTGAGCAGGAAGTACAGCCACCTCCACCTCCTCCACCACCGCAAGTTGTTGAAGTTCTGAACATTGTGGACGATGATGTGGAAATTGAAGACGAACTGTTCATTGAAGATTCGGATGTTACGGATGACATGGTAATTGATGTAGCTCCGGTAATTTCTACGCAGGAAGAAGAAGAGGAAGAAGACACCCAGGTTTTCTTTATTGTTGAAGACATGCCTGAATTTCCGGGAGGAGAACTGGCTCTGCGACAATACATTGCAAACGCCATCAAATATCCGGTAATTGCTCAGGAAAACGGAATCCAGGGACGTGTTTACGTTACATTTGTTGTAAATACTGACGGTTCCATTGCCGATGCACGAATTGCCAGGGGCGTTGACCCTTCACTTGACAAAGAAGCGTTGCGCGTGGTTAACACACTTCCTAAATGGAAACCCGGGAAACAACGTGGAAAACCGGTGCGTGTATCATACACTGTGCCAATTAATTTTGTATTACAGTAAAAAAAAGAAAAATATATAATTGCTCCTGGTCCCGGTTTGGGGCCAGGAGTTTTTTATGGAATTAAATTAAACTTCAGAGAGTTGAGGATTTTCGAAATAAAAGGAAATAATTTATATGATTGAAACTGCTCCGCAAACCGAAAAAGCTGTTCTTGTTGGGTTAATTTATAATAACCAGGAAGAAAAACAGGCAATGGAATACCTGGATGAGTTGGAATTCCTGGCCGATACAGCCGGCGCACAGGTATTAAAAAAATTCACCCAGAAGCTGAATGTCCCCAATGTTTCCACATTTGTTGGTCCCGGCAAACTTGAAGAAATAGGCAATTACATTAAAGTAATGGAAGCCGATACAGTAATATTTGATGATGAACTCACCCCTACCCAATTAAGAAATATTGAACGGAAACTTGAATGTAAAGTGCTCGACCGGACCAACCTCATCCTCGATATTTTTGCCCGGCGTGCCAAAACTGCTCACGCCAAAACACAGGTAGAGCTCGCACAGTATCAATATCTTCTTCCAAGGCTTACACGAATGTGGACTCACCTCGAACGCCAGCGCGGTGGTATAGGTCTGCGTGGCCCGGGTGAAACGCAAATTGAAACCGACCGCCGGATTATACTCGATAAAATTGCACGCTTGAAAGAACAACTCATAAAAATTGACAAACAAAAAGCCACCCAACGAAAAAACCGCGGAAAACTGGTACGGATTGCTTTGGTTGGATATACCAACGTGGGCAAATCAACGCTCATGAATCTACTTTCTAAATCGGATGTGTTTGCTGAAAACAAACTCTTTGCAACCCTCGACACCACAGTCAGAAAAGTAGTTGTGGTAAACCTTCCTTTTTTAATGGCTGATACGGTTGGATTTATCCGAAAATTACCTCACGATTTGGTTGAATCGTTCAAATCCACTTTAGACGAGGTGCGTGAAGCCGATATTTTGGTACATGTGGTTGATATTTCACATCCGGGATTTGAAGAGCAAATTGAAACCGTAAACAATACGTTAAAAGAAATTGACTCGGGAGTTAAACCCAATATCTTCGTTTTCAACAAAATTGATGCATTTACTCATGTTCATAAAGATGAAGATGATCTTTCCCTCAAAACAAGGGAGAACTTCACGTTAGATGAATGGAAAAACTCCTGGATGGCGAAAAATAATCTACCGGCTGTTTTCATTTCTGCCACCCAAAAAGAAAACATCGATGAATTGAAGAAAATCTTGTACGATGAGGTAAAAGTAATTCATTCCCAGCGCTTCCCGTTTAACGATTATCTTTATGACATTACCTGGGATGAAGAAGAATAGAAGCAAATGAAATTGAAAAAATTTTAACCCCTTCAGAAAGATAAAATTCTGTCGGGATTCATTTCAAAATCAAATTTTTCGTGTACTCACCGGAATTTTATCTGAATTCAAACAAACCGAATATAAATCGGTGCGACGGTCTTTCAAATTGCGCACGGCTCCAAAATTGTGCAATTCTTTCAAGAGGTCGAGATCCACATCGGCGACCAGAATCATCTCTGTATTGGCAGTTGCTTCAGCTTTAATTCCATTGGCAGGAAAAGAAAAATCACTTGGTGTAAATACCACGGATTGAGCAAACTGGATGTCCATATTTTCCACTTTGGGCAAATTACCCACCGAACCGGCAATGGCCACGTAACATTCATTTTCAATGGCACGCGATCGGGCGCAATATCTCACCCGCGAATACCCGTTTTGTGTGTCGGTGAGAAAAGGCACAAACAAAATACTCATCCCCTGTTGGGCAAGGATTCTGGAAAGCTCAGGGAATTCCACATCGTAACAAATTAAAACGCCTATCGGACCACAATCGGTTTCAAATACTTCGATTACATCTCCTCCCGAAAGTCCCCAGGTTTTAATTTCATCGGGGGTAATATGAATTTTTGTGTAGGTTTCGTAGGTTCCGTTTCTGCGACATAAAAAGCCTGTATTGTACAATTTTTCATCTTTTACCAAAGGAAAGCTGCCTGTTACAATATTAATATTGTAAGTAATGGCCAAGCTCATAAATCGTTCGCGAATTTCTTCGGTGTATTCGGCCAGTTTGCGAATGGCTTCCGCATAACTCAAATGGTTATAATCGGCCATCAGCGGCGCATTAAAATATTCCGGGAAAAGTACAAAGTCGCCGTTGTAACTGGCCACCGCATCCACAAAATATTCCACCTGGGTAAAAAGTTCATCAATGTTTTTGTACAGCCGCATTTGCCATTGTATCAGCCCCAGTCGCACAATTGATTTGTAATCACTTGCTTTTGCCGAAATTTTCTGGTAATAGATGTTGTCCCACTGCAACAATACCGCATAATCTTTTGATTCTTTATCGCCGGGCATGTACCCTTGCAAAACTTTTTTCACATGAAAATCGTTGGAAAGCTGAAAGTTAAGTACCGGATCGTTAATTTCCTGATATTTAACTTTCTGAATGTATTCTTTTGGCGACATTTCTCCCGAATATTTGTGGTAATTGGGAATTCGTCCGCCAAAAACTATGGCTTTCAGATTTAATTTTTCACAGAGTTCTTTACGCGCATCATATAATCTTCTGCCCAGTCGCATTCCGCGATATTCAGGGCGGATAAACACATCAATTCCGTAAAGTGTATTTCCTTTCGGATTGTGTGTGTTAAATGTATAATTTCCAATTATTTCTTCGTAAGTATGGTCGTCGCCAAACAACTCGTACTTCACAATAATGGAAAGTGCAGACCCCACAACTACATCATCAACCACCACAGCAAACTGGCCTTCAGGGAAAATTTTCACCAGTTTCCGGATGTCTTTTTTTTCCCAGTAGTCTTCCGGCCAGTTGGGATAAGCCTCTTGCAACGATTTAAACATCTCCTCGTAATCGCCTATATTGAGTTGCCGGACTTCTACTTTTCCAATGTTATCCATGATTTGAGCGTTGTTTTAATTGGTGTAAAAATAAAAAAGAAGCTGTCGGGAAAATATTTTTTTGACAACTTCTTTCAATTTTTTTTAGCAGTATTTTATTTTACTTCGCCTTCCTTAATCAGCCATTCAGCAATTTGAACCGCATTCAGTGCGGCGCCTTTTTTAATCTGGTCGCCCACACACCAAAATGTAATACTGTTCGGATCGGTAATATCTTTGCGGATTCGGCCCACATACACATCATCTTTACCTGAAACAAATAAAGGCATTGGGTATTGCTTTTCTGCCGGATTGTCGATTACCGATAACCCTTCGGTTTTTTCGAAGGCTTCTTTCACCTCTTCAACCGACAGTGAATTTTCGGTCTCCACCCAAATGGCTTCTGAATGTGCCCGTGCCACCGGAATGCGCACACAAGTGGCGCTCACTTCAGCATCGGTATGCATTATTTTTTTGGTTTCCCAGTTCATTTTCATCTCTTCCTTGGTATAATCGTTTTCCAGGAAAACATCAATGTGTGGGATGATATTCATGGCCAACTGATAAGGAAACTTACTAATAGTTGGTTCGTTTCCGTTTGCAATTTCCTTAACCTGCTGTTCCAGCTCTGCAATTCCTTGTGCACCGGCACCGCTGGCAGCCTGGTAAGTGGCAACGCGCACCCGTTTAATTTTCGACAAATCATTAATGGGTTTTAACGCAACCACCATTTGAATAGTAGAGCAGTTGGGGTTTGCTATAATATTTCTTGGCCTGTTTTTCGAATCTTCGGGATTGACTTCCGGCACAACCAGCGGTACGTCATCGTCGTAACGAAACGCACTGGAATTGTCAATCATTATTGCGCCATGTTTGGTAATGGTTTCTGCATATTCCCTTGAAATACCTGCCCCAGCCGAGGTCAGCGCAATGTCAATATCTTTAAAATCGTCACCGTGTTTCAATTCCTTCACTACGAGCTTTTTTCCTCTGAATTCGTATTCGTTCCCGGCACTTCGCACCGACCCAAACAATACCAGTTCATCCAGCGGAAAATTCCGCTCCTCAAGCACACGCAGGAATTCCTGTCCGACTGCTCCGCTTGTTCCTACAATTGCAACTTTCATTACTTAATTCTTTTTTATTAAACTCTGTTTTAAGTGAAAATTAATTCCCGTAAAATTACTATTTTGCCATGAATTGCTGTAAAATGACCCGGAATATTCTAAAAATCTTAACAATCATTCAGTTGTGCATGTTCAATCAGGTTTTTGCACAAGAAATCTGGCGCGAAAGTTTTTCTGTTCCCGAAAAAGGCATTTGGGGAAGCAACGATGCAGATTATATCAAATCTGATTTTGAAGGTATTTTAACTTGGACACTGGATTATTCAAATGCTTTCCCTGTTGATTCTGAAGATTATGCCAAAACCGTTTCTACATCAGGTGGCAGATTTGAAGTTTGCGACATTGACGGAGAAGTCATCTGGCGCTCGGAATGGATTGATATTTCGGGTTTTGATAAAGTGGATATAGAACTTTCTGCTTCGGAAACCGGTAGTGGTGCCAACACCGAAACCAAATACCTGAAAGCTTTTTACAGGCTGGATGATGGCGAAGAAATTCCTTTTACGGAAAACAGTGAAAATGCCGGGAACTGGGGTTCTGTGCAAGCTGTGAGCAAAAGCCTGGAGGGGAATGCGCTGCAAATTATCTGTTACCTCTCCAATCATTATGCAGCCGACAAAGTGATTCTGGATGAAGTGGTGGTTGCTGCGGAGGAGAAACACTATCCGCCGGCCGAACCGGATGAAATTATTTTAAATGAAATTCTGTTCAACCCATTCCCCGGAGGAGAAGATTATGTGGAGATTTACAACAACTCGGAACGTGAAATTCCAATCGGAAAACTGTTTCTGGCTTCACGCGATAAAAATCTTCAGTTGGAACAGATATACGATTTATCGGGGAAAATTTATCTTATTCCGCCCAAAAGTTACGTGGCCATTACAAAAGATACGAGCGGCGTTTTTCCTTTTTTTCAAATTAAATGCAGCGAATGTTTTCAGCAGGTTGCACGAATTCCGTCGTTCAACAACGACGACGATTACGTGGTTTTGCTGAACGAAAACCTCGAAATTCTTGATGAATTGTATTATACCGAAAAAATGCACACGCCATTTTTGGCCGATAAAGAAGGCGTTTCGCTGGAGCGGGTTTCTTTCACTCAACCAACCAACTCTCCCGTAAACTGGCATTCGTCTTCTTCGGATGTCGGTTACGGCACCCCAGGTTACGAAAACTCACAGACTGGCAGGGAACTGACCGAAAAACCCAAAGTCATTTTTGAGCCGGAAGCTTTTTCGCCCAATCACGACGGCTACAACGATGAGTTTGTAGTTCGTTATGAAATGGCGAAACCCGGCTACGTGGCCAACATTACCATTTTTGATGCAGCAGGCCGGTTTGTGCAACACCTGGCCAAAAATGAAATATTGGGAACCAGCGGAGAGTTTGTATGGAATGGCGAAAATGAAACCGGAAGTCGGCAACTGCTCGGCGTTTACGTGGTAATTGTTGAGGTTTTTAATGCCGAAGGAGAAATTCACCGGTTTAAAAAGGGTGTGGTTTTGACAGATGTGTTGGATTAAAAAGACTTTGCGGTGTTCGCAGTGTAATTATTTCTACTAAAATGAACCAATAAACAAATCAAATTTCTTAAAGCGAACCATCATTGTACTCAAAAAAATGAAACGAAATTTTGCCTTTTTTGCCTGGCGGGAGTTCACCCGTTCCTCCTACTTTGGGAAAAACATAGCTGCCAAGGGAGTGCTAATTTTTCTGGCCGTTTATTTTTCAGCTACTTTCCTCATTCTTGGTTTCAGTTTGAGTATGTTGCTGGCTGAAAAGTTTCCGGACCAGTCGCTGGTTTCCGCATTTAATTCCATGATTCTTATTTACCTTGGCGCCGATTTAATTTTGCGCATTTTCATCCAAAGCCTGCCTACGTTTGGGTTTCAGCCGTTTTTGGTTCTCCCCGTAAAAAAACGCCGCATTGCCCGGTATATGCTGAACAAATCGGTATTCCATTTTTTCAACATTCTGCCGTTTTTTATGGTACTGCCCTTTTTGTTTACTTCGGCTGTGAAAGAACTTTCGGGCATTAGTCTTTTTGTTTGGTTCGCGGGACTTTTTTTTCTGGTTTTGATCAACCATTTTTTGGCCATTTACCTCAAGTGGCGCACCAACGAAGACGACCGGTTTTTTTATGGATTTCTGGCTTTGGCAGTGGCAATCTTTGCACTCAATTATTTTGGAATCGTTGATTTTGCGGGAACTTTTGGGAAATTTTTCGAATGGGTAATTCAAAATCCTGTATCAGTTTTATTGTTTCCATGCGTTGCAGTTGCCCTTTATTTTCTGAATCAGAAGTACATTCTCAACCGGTTTTACCTCGACGAACTTTCGGAAAAAAAGAAACAGGGTTCGGCACACGATTTTTCATGGCTTTCGAGGGTAGGTGAATACGGCAGAATGTTATCGCTGGAGGTGAAAATGATTCTGCGCAACAAACGTCCGCGCACTTCAGCCATCATGTCGGTTTTGTTTATTTTTTACGGCTTGCTGCTTTATAAAGACAATGGAGAGGAAATATCCGATCTTATTCTGGTTTTTGGCGGTATGTTTATGACCGGCATTTTTGGAATGTCGTACGGACAATTTTTTCCTGCCTGGCACAGCCGCTACTATTCGCTTCTGATGACACAAAACGTAAAAATGAAAGAGGTGCTGCAGTCGGCTTTTTTCCTGATGGCGGCCACCAATGTGGTTTTTTACCTGCTTTCGCTTGGTTACATGTTCATTACTCCAAAAGTGCTTTACATCCACCTAGCCGTAATGCTTTACAACGTGGGTGTAAACTCAGTTGTGATTTTTGCTTTGGGATTAAACAGCCGGAAATCCATTGACCTCGACTCGCGCGGCATGTTCAACTACCAGGGAATGGGCGCCACCCAGTGGCTGATGGCTTTTCCCATACTGTTTGGCCCCATGGCAATGTATGGAATTATGGCCTTCGTTTTTGGAAAAATGACCGCACTTTTTATTCTCGGTTCACTTGGTCTGATTGGAATCATCCTGCACCCACGACTGATTGATTATTTTACCAGACAATACACGAAAAGGAAACATAAAATGATAGCTGCGTACAGGAGCAGTTAGAAGTAGGAAGCACGAAACAGGAAGTGGGAAGATGGAAGCACGAAGTCTGAAGGATAAAACTTTAAGTTACTGATATGCCTACAAATAATGGATTTAAATTTGAAAACGAATTAAAATATCATGATTCAAGCAATTAATTTACAAAAAGCCTACAGCCAAATAACGGTTTTGAACCTCCCAGAACTCACAATCAACCGCGGCGAGGTCTTTGGCCTGGTGGGCAATAACGGTGCCGGAAAAACCACGCTGTTTTCACTTGTTCTCGATTTAATCCGGGCTACCAAAGGAAAAGTGACCAGCAACGAAGTTGAAGTGGCCCGCTCCGAAGAATGGAAAAGTTTCACTGGCGCTTACATCGACGAAAGCTTTACCATTGGCTACCTTACGCCCGATGAGTATTTTGGGTTTCTGGGCGAGCTCCGGGACATGAACCAAAACGACATCGATCTTTTCAAAAACCGGTTTGAAACCTTTTTTCACGATGAGATTCTGGGGAAAAAGAAGTTCATTCGCGACCTCTCCAAAGGGAATCAGAAGAAAGTGGGTGTGGCCGGGGCTTTTATGGGAAATCCCGACGTAGTCATCCTCGACGAGCCGTTTGCCAATCTCGACCCTACTTCGCAGTACAGACTGCGCGAAATCATTAAGGAATATGCAATAAGAGGTGAAAAAACGCTGCTCATTTCCAGCCACGACCTCGACCATGTGGCCGATGTTTGTACCCGCATCGTTATTCTTGAAAAAGGCGAAATTGTAAAAGATGTTCCCAGAACCGAAACCACACTAGCCGAACTGGAAGAATTTTTTACGGGAGTGAAACAGGAAAAGCCTTTTTATGAGGATTTGTAAGAGCCGATTATACATTTTTTAGATGAGTCATTTTTCTTACCTTTATTTCCTTTAAAACTCAAAACCTTTTCTCATGGAAACCGAAGAAAAAACAGCGCAGGAAATTTATGCAAAAATGGCCGCCCTTTGCAGTCGTTCCGAACAGTGTTCAACCAATATTCATAAAAAAATTACGGTTGCCGGACTGAGCAGTGACGAGGCAGACGAAATCATTGAAAAACTGAAAGCCGAAAAGTTTATCGACGATGAGCGGTACATTCGTTCGTATGTTTCCGACAAATTCAAATTCAATAAATGGGGAAAAGTGAAAATACGCCACTACCTGAAAATGAAAGGGCTGCCGGGTGAACTCATCCAAAACGGTATGAACGAAATTGATATGGAAAAATACAAGGAAACCCTCATCAAGACGATGAAAGAAAAGGCTCGCAAAGTGAAAAAGAAAACCAAATTCGAAAAAATGGGACAGATTATCCGTTTTGCCCAAAACCGCGGCTTTGAACCGGAAATGATTCACCGGTATTTGAATGAGGTAGTGGAGTGATATTCCACTCTTTTTATAAAAAAGGATTTATTTTTTAAAAATTTCAGCATATTGTTCCTCAATTAAAAGGATTTCGTCTTCTGATAATTCGTCAAAAAACTTTTTCCTTTTTCTTGTAGAGATCCTGCCATTGTTTTGATCCAGAAATTTTATAAGCAAATCAACCTTTGAGTTTGGTAAATTGATAAATGCATTTATGGCATTTGTCAGTCGGTCATATTTTTCCAGATAATCAATTTCTGCCGGAATTATTTTATTTATGGTTTCTTCAACACATTCGTATAAAAATTCTGCCTGGGTTGTTAAATCAAAATAGCGGTAAAGATCAGCAGTTTCATTTAAAATGCGAATGTTGTGATCTGGTGTTGGTTTCCATTCAATTAAATCAACTCTCGGTAACGAAAAATCTTCCAGTAATTCCTGATAATCACTTATTCTGTTCAGGATTGCCGCTGATACCGGGAATATCATCTCTCTTTTAACAAAACCCATCCAGGTTAAAACATGATGGATAAGATACCGGTGAATTCTTCCGTTTCCATCAGACAAAGGATGGATAAAGACAAAACCAAAGGCAATAGTAGCGGCTGTTAACACAGGATCATATTTACTGTTCTGAAGGAGATTATTTGTTTTAAGCCAGCCATTCAACAGGGAATCCAGGTCATCAGCTTTTGCTGAAATGTGATCGGGAAGCGGTGTAAATGTTTCGCGGTCGTGTTCTCCGATAAAACCTTCTTCCGTTCTGAATCCCATACGTTTAAGCTTTTTGGACCCGATTACAATATGTTGTAAACGCTCAATTTCTGCCAGAGTTAATGCCTTTTTCCCAGCCAGACCTATTGCTTTCCCCCAATTGCGGGCCCTCATGTTTGGTGGAATTTCACCTTCTATGGCAAATGAGGCCCTGGAATCTTTCAGTAACAGAAAGGCTGCAGTTCTGCGAATGATATCTTTGTCACGGTCATTTAACCCTTTGTGAATCGCCTCATCCAGCCTGGAATTTATAAAGTTTTCCAGTTTCTCAGTCTTTCTGATTAGCGGACAGAATTCAGGCGTTCCGGGCAGGTTGTTTTTTACCCGGTGCCTGCCCGAATTGTTGGCAGGTCCTGCATATTGCAACTCAGGATTTAAAACATCCACATACGTGCCCTTTTTCAGATCGGGTATGTTCAGTCTGATATTGAACAACCATTCATAAAGAAACCAGATTTTTCTGTAATACTGACTCGTTGGCATCTTCATTACGGCTTCTTCAATGAATTTTTTTTCTAAAAGCTGGAAAGTTGTTTTTAAAATCAGCAAATCTATGCCTTCATATTTCAACGCAAAAACAACATGGCTCAAAGCATCATTCTTCGGTTTATGTCTTTTTGTAAACACCTGCCATTCAGAAGTATTGTATCTTTGATGTTTTTCTGTAATCATGGCAAGTTGCCGGGGAAGCGGCAAAAGTTTACCGGATTGCTCTTCAATAAACCGGAGTAAAAAGGCGTAACCGGTTAGAACACCCTTCTCGGGAAGTATCCTATCGTGAAAAATAGTTATTTCTTGTGAAAAATGATTTTCCATTGGCTGTTTTCATGAAATTCAGTTACAAATATAACATGAAAAAGGGATTAATTTATATGAAAATCATTTATTATTCTGTAAAATGCATGAAAAATGCTTATGGAATATATCACTCAAAAGCAGCCAGAAATTCCCTGGGTGTCTGAATAACCAGATGACTGAAAGAATAATCTTTGGTATTGCGGGTTATGATAGTCGTTAATTTCCCTTCCTCTGCACAAAAATTTTGCAACCCGTCTTCAAAATCCCTGAAATCAGAGAAAAGCGATTTTTTTACGGTTGATTTTGCAACAGGTAATATTTCAATCAGTTCGAGCAGGGCAATCAATTGCTTTTTGGCATTTTTGGCAGATTCCAGTTTACTTACAACATAGTTTATATTGTTCACCGAAAGTGAAGAAACAAAAAGTTTCAGTTTTCCCCGGCTGGCGTATTCAAAAATTCGCATGGCCGCTTCATGAAAAGGTTCCCTTTTGGTCAAAAAATCCAATACCACATCCGAATCAATAAAAACCTTTGTCATTGTTTCAAATGTTTTTTCAGAATTTCTTCTTCAACCAACTCGTTGTAATCTTTCCCCCCGGACATCGGTTTTACAGACCCCCAGAGTGATTTGACCAAAGTACCGGGTTCAATTTCCTTTTTCCTTTTGGAAATTAAAGATTTCAAATATTCTTCAATGAGTCCTGAAAGACTCCTGCCATGTTCCCGGGCGTACTGTTTTGCCTCTTCAACCACAGTTTTATCTACCGTAATATTCAATCGTGTTGCCATAATTATGCGTATCAAATTCATTTCAAATATACGCACAAAATTATTTTTTATCAAATTCCGTTCAGCAATATCCTTTTATATTGTTTACCTTTGCAAACCATAAAAATTTAAAAGAAAATGATTTTAAAAGACCAGGTAAAAGACCTCCTGGAGCGCCGGGATGCGCTGAGGAGGCATCTTTGACTACGATGCAAAGTTGCTGCAGTTAAAAGAAGAAGAACTCAAAACGCAAGATCCTGATTTTTGGTCAAACCCCCAGAAAGCTGAAAAACAGATGAAAGCCATCAAGTCGGTAAAAGAATGGACTACCGGTTTTGAAAAAGTAAACCAGTCTGTGGAAGATTTTGGCGTGCTGTACGAATTTTTTGAAGCCGGTGAAGCTACTGAAAAAGAAATCGACAAGGCTTATGCCGACACAATCGACCTGGTTGAAAAACTGGAAACCAAAAACATGCTGCGCAGCGAGGAAGACCATCTGGGCGCGGTGCTGAAAATAAACGCGGGTGCCGGTGGTACCGAAAGCAATGACTGGGCCGAAATGCTTTTCCGCATGTACACCCGCTGGTGCGAAGATAAAGGCTACCAAATTAAAGTGGCCGATATGCAACCCGGCGACGAGGTTGGGATAAAAAGCTGCATTATTGAAGTTGAGGGTGATTTTGCGTATGGATACCTGAAAAGTGAAAACGGTGTGCACCGCCTGGTGAGGCTTTCGCCGTTTAATGCCCAGAACAAACGAATGACCTCGT
Source organism: Mariniphaga sp. (assembly GCF_041687215.1). Taxonomy (NCBI): domain Bacteria; kingdom Pseudomonadati; phylum Bacteroidota; class Bacteroidia; order Marinilabiliales; family Prolixibacteraceae; genus Mariniphaga; species Mariniphaga sp. Next base: position 67,305 of record NZ_JAWLCI010000009.1, on the reverse strand, counting down.
TTACTTCGGTTTATGTAGCCCCGTTAATCGACGACAGCATTGAAATAGAAGTAAATCCTGCCGATATTACCTGGGACACTTTCAGGAGCGGCGGCGCCGGTGGTCAAAATGTGAACAAAGTGGAAACCGGAGTGCGGTTGCACCATGCTCCTTCGGGAATTGTAATTGAAAATACGGAAAGCCGCTCGCAGGGCGGAAATAAGGAAAATGCACTTCGCTTGTTAAAGTCGCAGCTTTACGAAATGGAATTGCGCAAACGCCGCGAAAAGGTGATGGAAATTGAATCGCAAAAAAAGAAAATAGAATGGGGCTCGCAAATCCGCTCGTATGTCCTGCAGCCCTACAAAATGGTGAAAGACCTGCGCACCAGCTACGAAACCGGAAATGTGGATGCCGTGCTTGACGGCGAACTCGACGGACTGATAAAAGCCTACCTCATGGAATTCGGCGGTCAGTAAATGCCGGAAATATTTGCCGGTCAGCTTTCTTTTTCTATTTTTAGGAAGGAATCACAAAAGCAAAAAAACGAAACGTTTGCTTCTAAAAAATAGTCTGGTATGTATTCGAATGAAAACTTTATAAACCGCGAAATCAGCTGGCTTTCGTTTAACGAACGGGTTTTGCAGGAAGCAGAAGACCCCAACACACCGTTGTTTGAGCGCATTCGCTTCATCGGAATTTTTTCCAACAACCTCGATGAGTTTTTCCGTGTGCGTGTAGCCACCGTCCGCCGAATGGTGGATATCGGAAAAGATGAGGAGAACCTGCTGGGAAACCTCACTCCGCCGGAATTGCACGAAAAAATTCAGGAAATTGTTTCGGCACAGCAGGAAAAAGTGCAGCAAATTTTCCAGGATATTCTCGACGAGCTCAACCAAAACAACATTTTCATTGTCAGTGAAAAGGAACTGAACCACAAACAGGGCATTTTTGTGAAAAAATATTTTTACGAAAAGGTATTGCCCAATCTGGTGCCCATCATGTTGAGCAAAAAGAACAAGTTCCCTTATTTGCGCGACCGGTCGGTTTACCTCGCCGTTAAGCTGATGAAAAAAGCTGACCCCACAGATTTTGCTTACTCGCTCATTCGCATTCCGGGAAGATCTGTACCTCGCTTTTTGGTGTTGCCAAAAGATCGTAAAAAAACGTATGTGATGTTACTCGACGACGTCATCCGGTACTGCTTCGACGACCTGTTTTTCTACTTCGATTACGACATGTACGAAGCCTACACCATAAAAATTACACGCGATGCCGAGCTGGACATCGACGACGACATATCCAAAAGCTTCATTGAAAAAATGTCCAGCAGTCTGAAAAAAAGAAAGAAAGGAAAACCGGTTCGACTGATTTACGACCGTGAAATTCCTCAGGATATGCTGGATTTCATTCTAAAAAAAATGAAGCTCGACAATGAGGAAAATGCAGTGCCCGGCGGACGGTACCACAACCACAAGGATTTTATGAATTTTCCGGAAATTGGGAAAAAGCGCCACTATTACACCAAACTTCCACCGTTTACCCACAAGGATTTGCCCATGCACACCAGTATTTTGCGTGTGTTGCGCAAAAAGGATGTGATGCTGCATTACCCTTACCAAACCTTCAACCACTTTATCGACTTTTTGCGCGAAGCGGCCATCGATCCGCAGGTGAAAGAAATTGGCCTTACCATTTACCGTGTAGCGCCGGCATCAAGGGTTGTCAATGCCTTGCTGAACGCTGTGCGAAACGGAAAAACCGTGACCGTGGTCATTGAACTGCAGGCGCGGTTCGACGAAGAGGCCAACATCATGTGGTCGAACAAGTTGCAGGAGGAAGGGGCCAATGTGATTAATGGCATTCCGGGCATGAAGGTGCACAGCAAACTGGCCTGGGTAAAACGGCAGGAGGAAGACGGATTCAGAAACTATGCCTACATTGGCACTGGCAATTTTCACGAAGGAACGGCACGTGTTTATGCCGACGACGGACTGCTCACCGCCGACCCGCGTTTGGCCGACGAAGTGGAAAAAGTATTTGGGTTTTTCAAACAGAATTACCGCCACTACAACTACAAACATCTGGTGGTTAGTCCGTTTTTTATGCGCGATGTTTTTTCAGAACACATCGACCGCGAAATTGAACTGGCCAAAACCGGGGAAAAGGCCTGGATGATTCTGAAAATGAATAGCTTGATTGACCCCGGTATGATGAAACAATTGTATCGTGCCGCAAAAGCGGGAGTAAAAATCGAACTCATTGTGCGGGGCATTTTCGGGTTGCAGCTCGACAAGAAAAAATTCAGGGAAAACATTACCGCTGTTAGTATTGTAGACAAATACCTCGAACACTCGCGCATCTTTTTGTTTGGCAACGGCAGCGACGAAAAAATGTACATTTCATCCGCCGACTGGATGCCCCGCAACCTGAACCGGAGAATTGAAGTAGCCTGCCCGATTTACAATGAGGGAATTCGGGAGGAACTGAAAGAGATGCTGAAAATCCAGTTGCGCGACAACACCAAAGCACGAATCCTCGACCCGGGATTGCAAAACAATTACAATAAAAATAACCTGGAAGCAACTTACCGCGCACAGGAAGATTACTACAATTACATCAAAAACAAACACCATATTGTTATGAAAATTTATCATAATCCTCGCTGCGCCAAAAGCCGTGCCGGACTCAAATACCTGGAAGAAAAAGGGTACGACCTTGAAATTGTGAAGTATCTGAACGACGGTTTGTCGGAAAATGAACTGAAAGAGGTGATTGCCAAAACCGGAAAAAAACCAGTGGAGTTTGTGCGCATCCAGGAACAGGAGTACAAAGAAAATTACAAAGACAAGGAACTTGCAGATGACGAATGGATTAAAGTGCTGGTTGAAAACCCGAAATTACTCCAACGCCCTATTGTGGTGAATGGCGATAAAGCCATTTTGGCCAATCCGCCGGAGAAAGTTGAAGAAATTATTTGAGTTTAAATTTCCCGCAGATTACGCTGATTTTCGCAGAAAAATCATATCAAAATCTGCGTTTATCAGCGCAATCTGCGGGAACACAATCTTTGGCTCAGAAACAATTTAATTGATATTCAAGGTTTTTTGCAATGCCGCTACTTCAGCTTCCAACGCGTTTTTTTGCTTTAGTGTTTTGGAAAGGGCAAGAGCATCTTTCACCGCCTGTTTGTCGTACGATTCCAAAATGATGTAATAATATTCGTTGCCCAGGAAAACGGCTTTCAGGTTGCGGTCAATATGGTTGGCAATGAACTCCATTACGCCATTGTCTTTGCCGTTGCGGTAGCTCACTTTTTCCCATTTGGCTTCCATAAAATCGCTGCGGTGGTTGTTTGGGTCGCCAATGGGAATTTCTTCGGTTTTGGCATCGTCGCCCTGGTCGTAAACACGCAGGGCGGTGTGGTCGAGCCATTTTTCGCCGTGGTAGTTGCTGCTCAGGTAAATTTCACCCTGTTCATCCAAATGCACCTGAATGTAGGAACGGTCCCAAGCCCGCTGAAACGTTTGCCGGTTGTGAATGTACTGCGTGTAACGGTCGAATTCCGTTTTTTCCTTGCGGAACGGTTTTTCAAGCGCTTCTATTTTCACTTTCAGCGAATCCAGTTGAGCCTCTTTTCGGTGCAGCAAATCGAACTGAACCTCGCTCACCAGGTTTTTGGCGGCATTCAGCGCGTAAACCGCTTTCGGGTAAAGACGCGGAATGCTGTCGAGGTGGCGCAATGCAGTGGCCGTATCATTTTTCTCCAGCAGCGACTGGGCAAAGTTCAGTTTTGCACTGGCTTTTTCTTCGTCGGTTGGTCCGCAAGCCAAAAAAAGTATCCCGGCAACTAAAACAGTTATATAAATGGTAAACTTCATCGTTTCATTATTTTCTGCAAAATTAAGAATTTCTGACAGACGCTGCCGGATTTTTAATTCGAAGAACTTGTGATTTAGTCAATATTCACATGGTAACTGGTACTGCGCCCCTGTCCTGTAACCAGAAAAGCTTTAATTTCAGCGGGATGTTGCCATATAAAAAATTCTTGAGCCGAATACAAATTTTTTCCGACTCAAACAGATTGAATTTTGTGAGCCGAAAAAAGGGATGAATCGGCTCAATACCGGATTATTTGTTAAAAGGTTTTGCCAGTTAATATTTTGTTACCAACCCACTTTATCCCGCCTTTCTTTTTGCATCAGGCAATTAATTTCTATTTTTAGGGCCAAATTTTACGCGCCATGATTACGCTGACCCAATTGGAATATATTGTTGCGGTGGATACCTATCGCCATTTTGGCAAAGCCGCCGAGTCGTGTTTTATTACCCAGCCCACGCTTTCCATGCAAATAAAAAAGCTGGAGGAAGATTTGGAAATCATCATTTTCGACCGCAGCAAACAACCGCTTATTCCCACTGATGTTGGGCAGCGAATTGTTGAACAGGCGCGCATTGTGCTGAAACAGTCCGAAGAATTGAACAATATCGTAAAAGACCACAAAAACCAGGTTTCGGGCATGTTGCGCATCGGTATTATTCCAACGCTGGCGCCTTACCTGTTGCCCGTTTTTATTGGTCGTTATAAAAGGAAATATCCCAACATTTACATTAAAGTGGTGGAGCAAACCACCGATGAAATTGTAAGCCTCCTGAACAAAGATCTGATTGATGTGGGAATACTGGTCACACCGCTCAAAGAGGAAAAAATTATTGAAAAGCCGGTATTTTACGAAGAGATGATGATTTATGTGAATCCGGAAAGCAAACTGCACAAAAAAAAGGAAATCACATTAAAAGACATTGCCATACCCGAAATCTGGCTGCTAAGCGACGGCCACTGCTTTCGCGATCAGGTAGTAAATCTTTGCTCATTCCTCGGCACCGTTGACAGCCAGTTGCCCTTCCATTTCGAAGCCGGCTCGCTGGAAACGCTCATGAATATTGTTGACCGCGAAGGCGGAATTACACTCATTCCTGAGCTGGCTACCCTCAGTATGGCGGAAAAAAGGAAGGAAAACGTGCGCTCATTCAGCAACCTGAAACCGCTGCGCGAAGTGAGCCTGGTTTACTCGCGCCATTTTGCCAAACACAAACTGATTAATCTGCTGTGGCGCGAAATAAAAGACGCCATTCCGCAGGAGCTTCAAAATGAACAACGCGGAACCGTTGTTGAATGGAAATAATTTTCTGCTATTCAAAAAAATAATTACCTTTGCGCCCTGTTTTTTGCGGACGTGGCGGAATTGGTAGACGCGCCAGACTTAGGATCTGGTGCCACACGGCGTGGGGGTTCGAGTCCCTTCGTCCGCACAAACACCGCCGGCTAATCCAACCAGTGATTTTGCCGGCGGTGATTTAATAAAAGGTTCTGAAAATAAATTTATCGATTCAATATGAAGGTTACCAGAGAAAATACCGACAATGTAAATGCGGTAATTAAGGTTTTAATTGAAAAAACAGATTACGAAAAAACAGTTGAAGACACGTTAAAAGACTATCGTCAAAAGGCTTCAATTCCCGGGTTCAGGCCGGGTAAAGCGCCCATGGGACTTATTAAAAGGCGTTTCGAAAAATCGGTGATGGTGGAAGAAATCAACAAAATGCTTTCGCAAAACCTCACCCGCTATTTGATGGAAGAAAAACTGCAGATTTTGGGCGAACCGCTTGCCAGCACCGAACACCAAAAACCCATTGATTGGGAAAAGGATGAAGATTTTGAATTTGCATTCGATGTGGCATTGGCGCCAAAAGTTGAAGTTCAGTTAAGCGAAGAAGATAAACTCAATTATTTCACCATTAAAGTAACCGACGATATGGTGAACGAACAGGTGGAGATGATTCAATCGCAAATGGGCGAAAATATCGATGCCGATGAAGTAGCAGAAAAGAGCCTGGTACGTGGCGATTTTGTTGAATTGGATGAAGAAGGAAACCAGAAAGAGGAAGGAATTAATGCCGATGGTGTATTGCTTTCGGTTGACCTGGTAAAAGATGAAGGTATTAAAAAACAATTCATTGGAAAACAGAAAGGTGAAGTGCTGACCTTCGACCCGGTTGTTGCTTATGGCGACAGGCACGAAGTGGGCCACCTGCTGAAAATCAGCCACGAACAGGCACACGATTTAAACAGCAGTTTCAACTTTACCATTTCAGAAATACTTGACTACCAAAAACCTGAATTGAACGAAGAACTTTACAAAAAAATATACGGGGAAGACACAGAGGTGAAGACCGAAGAAGATTTAAGAAATAAACTGAAGGAAGAAATAGCCAATAGTTTGTTGCAGTCGTCTGACCGCCGTTTTGCCTACGATACCCGCGATACACTGGTTGAAAAAGTAAACCCCGAATTGCCGGAAGCTTTTCTGAAACGCTGGCTGAAAGAAGCCAACAAAGATGTTACCGACGAACAGATTGAAAAAGATTTTAATGGGTTTATGAAAGACCTGCGCTGGCAGCTTATTAAAGATTTCATTGTAAAGGAAAATGAATTGAAGGTTGAAGAAGAGGAAGCATTTGGATTAGCCAAACAAATTGCGCACGCGCAATACAGCCAATACGGTATTTACAATGCACCGAAAGACCAGTTGGAGTCGTTTGCCAAAATGATTCTTGAAAAACCGGAAGAAAAAGAACGGTTATACAATAAAATTTTGGAAGACAAGGTAATTGGCGTGGTAAAAGGAAAAGTTACCCTTGAAAATAAAGAAGTAACCCGCGAGGAGTTTGAGGAAATGGCCAAATAACCTTTGAAGGGGTTTAACCAAACAACTTTTTTATAACTTTGTAGTTCGTTTTCAACTTGAAACAGAATTACAAAGTTATTTTTTTATAAGGAGAAAGTACAATGAATAAGCACGATGAATTCAGAAAATATGCCGTTAAACACGAAGGTATCAGCAGTTTAACATTACAGCGTTATAATTCAGCCTACGGAAGCTATATTTCGCCCACCATTATTGAGGAACGCCAGTTAAATGTGGCCTCCATGGACGTATTTTCGCGTCTGATGATGGACCGGATTATTTTTTTAGGAGTTCCGATTGACGATACAGTTGCCAACATTATCCAGGCGCAGTTGCTGTTTCTGGAATCAACGGACCCATCGAAAGACATTCAGATTTACCTGAATTCACCCGGCGGACATGTGCATGCAGGTTTGGGAATTTACGATACCATGCAATATATTTCGGCTAACGTAGCTACCATTTGTACCGGAATGGCTGCATCGATGGGCGCTGTGCTGCTAACCGCCGGAGCCAAAGGAAAACGTTCGGCACTGAAACACTCGCGGGTGATGATTCACCAACCCATGGGGGGTGCCCAGGGCCAGGCTTCAGATATTGAAATTACCGCACGCGAAATCATCAAAATAAAAGCTGAATTGTACAACATCATTTCACATCACACCGGAAAACCGGTAAAACAGGTAGAAAAAGATGCTGATCGTGATTACTGGATGACTTCGGAAGAAGCAGTGAAGTATGGCATGATTGATGAAATTTTAGTGAGAGATACGACAAAAAAATAATCAATGGCAAATAAAATCAGAATGGATAAATGCTCTTTTTGCGGACGTGAAAAAAAGGAAGTAAACCTCTTAATTGCCGGAATCGAAGGTCACATCTGCGATCGATGTGCAGAACAGGCTTACTCCATTATCCAGGAAGAAATAAAAAAGGATAGCTCATTTGATTTGGCAGGTATTCAACTTTTGAAACCAAAACAAATCAAGGAGTTTGTTGACCAGTATGTTATTGGTCAGGATGAGGCGAAAAAAATTATTTCGGTTGCCGTTTACAATCATTATAAACGTCTCACTCAGCCGCTGGACAAAGACGAAACCGAAATCGAAAAATCCAACATCATTCTGGTAGGTGAAACCGGAACAGGAAAAACACTGCTGGCACGCACTATTGCAAAAATGCTGCATGTGCCGTTTACCATTGTGGATGCCACGGTTCTTACCGAAGCCGGGTATGTGGGCGAAGACATTGAAAGTATTTTAACCCGCCTGCTTCAGGCTGCCGACTACAACACCGAAGCTGCCGAGCGCGGCATCGTTTTTATCGACGAAATTGACAAAATTGCCCGCAAAAGCGACAATCCTTCCATTACCCGCGATGTTTCGGGCGAAGGTGTTCAGCAGGGATTGCTGAAACTGTTGGAAGGCGCCGTGGTTAATGTTCCTCCGCAGGGAGGGCGCAAACATCCCGAACAGAAACTCATTCCGGTGGATACCAAAAATATCCTGTTTATTTGCGGCGGTGCTTTCGACGGCATTGAACGGAAAATTGCCAACCGCCTGAATACAAAGGTGATTGGGTACAGCGCTGCTAAAGAGGTGGATCGCATCGAACGCGAAAACCTGCTTCAGTACATTGCGCCACAGGATTTGAAATCCTTTGGATTGATTCCTGAGATTATCGGTCGTTTACCGGTTCTGGTTCACCTCGATCCGCTGGACAAAACTGCCCTGCGCCGGATTCTTACCGAGCCCAAAAATTCAGTAATCAAACAATACAAAAAGCTTTTCAAAATAGATAAAATTGAACTGGAATTTGAAGAGGAAGCGCTGCAATACATTGTGGATAAAGCCATTGAGTTTAAACTTGGCGCCCGCGGTCTGCGTTCAATTTGCGAAGGCATCATGAACGACGCCATGTACGAAATGCCCTCTGAAAAAACTGATTACCTGATTATTACACAGGAATATGCGCAGGGTAAAATGGACAGGTCGAGCATCAGAAGGTTGAAAGCAAGTTAATTCGAAAAGTTGACAACATATTTTTTTAAAACCGGGAAATCCCGGTTTTTTTATTTCCTGTTGAGTATAAAATAGATATCTTTATTATTTTAACTAATTTTAACAATTTTTTAAACAATTGATAATTAGATATTTAATATAAAAGATATGTTTAAAAAGCAATTTTGTTGTAATTTTATTAAAGATTTTTAAACAAAAATTTCTTTTTTCAGTTTTAGATTACGAAAATTTAAAATTATTAAAACGTAATTGTAAACATTTAAAATTAGAAACATGAAAAAACTGAATTTGAAAAACAAACTGAACTTCAGAAGTTTGGTGATGGTAGGAATCTTTTCTTTGGCCCTGGTGGCTGTAAGTTGCAACAAAGCTGATGACGGATTTTTCCCGGAAGAAGCATTCTCGGCACAAGATGCAGAATTGAAAAAGGGTAAGGCTGTAAAACCCGGAAACCAAACAATTGCAGAAATTGTAGTTGCTTCTACCGAAGCGGAAGAACCTCAGTTCACTCTGCTCTTGGGCGCACTTGAATACGCCGGATTGACCGGAGTTTTCACCGGTGGCGAACAATACACTGTTTTCGCTCCGACCGATGAGGCTTTTGTTAATTTAGTTACTGCCGTTTCAGGTTTACTTGATCAGGACATTCTGGCAAATGATGGACCGTTCGCAGCCATTGACGCACTGCTCGGTGAAGGTACTATTTCAAACGTACTTCTTTATCACGTGGTTGAGGGCCGTCGTGCAGCCAATAGTGTAGTTCCTCCACGCGGAACACGCACCATTACCACACTGTTGGGTGCCACTTTCACCGTTGGAACTGACTTGGGAATTACTGCAGTTGGAAACACAGCCAATATTATTGATGCTAACATTTCAGCTTCAAACGGAATCATACACGTTATTGATGCAGTTATATTACCAGTCGATCTTGGATTATAATAATATTTATTGCCCCATACAAAGCACAAGAGGCTGTTCGGATATCTGAACAGCCTCTTGCATTTTAAAGGGAAAATTTTAGCATCAAGTAAATGATTGCCTGCTAATTTATGTTTATATCATATGGAATTCGGGCATAAATGCCATTCATTTCCGATGATTTTTTCAGGAATTCATAGTACCGGTAATTTTCACCCAGTTGATTTTTCAGGAACCAGGCCCTGACGTTGTCGGTGCCGGTTTTAAACATTTGCTGGAACGGATCCATTTGAGCAGGCAAAGCAACGGTTCGATAGTTTCCCAGACCTTCAATTTCGGCTGCCAATTCAATGGCATGTTGTAATCCGCCAAACTCGTCAACCAGTCCAATTTCTTTGGCATTTTCGCCACTCCAAACACGGCCTTCCCCAATTTCATCCACTTGCTCTTTGGTCATTCCGCGGCCATCAGCCACATGCGAAATAAACAGATCGTATCCTTCCTCAATACTTTGTTGCAAAAGTTGCCGCTCGTATTCGGTCATGGGCCGTGTAAGAGAAAGCAGATCGGAATTTTTATTGGTTTTTACCACATCGGTAGAAATGCCCAGCTTGTCATTAAAAAGTACACCCATATTGGGAATCATTCCGAAAATACCAATGGAACCGGTAATGGTATTCGGGTGAGCAACAATCTGGTCGGCCGGGCAGGCAATATAATAACCTCCCGAAGCTGCCACATCACCAAACGATACCACCATAGTTTTTTCTTCGGCAGCCAGTTTCACTTCACGCCAGATAACTTCCGAATCAAAAACAGCTCCGCCGGGCGAATTCACACGCAATACAATAGCTCTGTAGGAGCTGTCCTGGCGCACTTTTCTGATTTCCCTGCCAATTTCATCTCCAATAATTGCTTCGCCACCCATAGACATTCCAATATCGCCACTGGCATAAATCACGGCAATTTTATTCCGGCTGAAAGGTTTTTCAGCGCCTTTAACCTGAACTTTCGCATAATTGGTTGCACTGATAATCGGAACGCCTTTTTTTGCTTCAATTCCGGTAATTTCCCGCAAATCGTCCAGCACTTCATCTTTGTATTTGGCGGCATCCAAAAGGCCCGATTCAACGGCTTTTTCGCCCTGCCGGAATGTTTGAACCTCGTCGGCCAGGAGATTTAACTGGTCAACAGAAATGTTTCTGGCTTCCGAAATTCCTTTTAACATGTGATTCCAAAGACTTCCCATATAAGTAAGTTGCTGTTCCCGATTTTCTTCGCTCATTTTTTCAAGCATAAAAGGTTCCACAGCCGCTTTAAATTTTCCGTGCCTTACGATTTGCATTTCAATCCCCAACTTATCCAACGCTTTGGTAAAAAACATCATTTCGCCACCTAGTCCCCTGAAATCAACCGATCCCAGTGGATGAACCACAATTTCATCGGCCACAGTTGCCAGGTAATACGATTTTTGGTCGTACATATCTCCGTAGGCATAAACCGGCTTGTCGCTGCTGTCTTTAAAAGCAATCAGTGCATTTCTGATTTCTTCAACCGAGGCCATTCCTCCGTTAACCATAGAAAGTTTCAGGTAAACGCCTTTTATGCGGTCGTCGTGTACAGCTTTTTGCAACGAAGTTTGGATATCGTCGAGGCCAATGGTTTTTAACTGCGGAAATCCCGGGATATCCAAATCCTGGAAAGGATCGTTCGGCGCCCGGTCAACAATCTGCCGCTCCAAATCGAGCACCAGCATAGAATTATTCTGTACAGAAACCTGTTTTTCTGTTGAGGAAATTAATATCCCTATCGCCATAAAAAACAGGAAAAATCCGATAACTGAAACCGCAATTACTCCAACCACTGTCGCCAGAACATACTTAAAAAATTCTTTCATATCTATTGAATTTATGTTTTCATTACCGTTATTTGGTAAATGATGGGTAAATTTATCTCCAAAATAATTACAAATATACGATTCAATGCACCAGGTTTTTTTAGGAATTGGCGGAAATCTTGGAAACAAACACAATAATTTGACAAATGTTCTTCTTCTTATTGAAAATGAACTGGGTGCAATCCGCAAAAAATCTTCTGTTTATGAAACACCTCCGTGGGGGTTTCAGGCCGAAGAGAATTTCTGGAACATGGTGGTGGAAATAGAAACCGGGTTAAATCCTGAAGAACTTCTGCAAAAAATTAAATCCATTGAACAGTTATTTGGCAGAAAGCGCAGGTCGGAAAATTATTCTTCACGGGAAATGGACATCGACATTTTGTATTTCGATAGCCATGTTTTGGAAAATGAACGACTAATAATTCCTCATCCACACATTGCGGAACGGCTTTTTGTGCTGGTGCCGCTGACTGAAATTGCCCCTGAAAAAAGACACCCTTTGTTACAAAAAACCAGTAGTCAATTGTTAGAGAATTGTTTGGACAAATCGGAAATAAGAAAAATAAAACTATGAATAATCAACCTGAAATTGCTGTTGGAATTTTGGCAAGCAAAGATCTTAAATTCAACCTTGGTTGTGATTTTTTATCAGAACAAAAGGAAAAATTTCCGGCAGGTGAATACACAGCGCTTTTAAAAAATAATCAAATTATAATTCGAACGCGGTCCAATGAAATAAATTTCGGAAATCTCCTGAAGCTTTCACCCGAAAATAAAGATTCGTATTTTGAATTGAAAAACGTCATCATTGGCGTTGATTTTCACTGGGAACAGGAAGAAAACCAACGGTTTCAGGGAGCGTTGAAACTGATTCCCGAAGACGGAAAAGTGCGCGCCATTAATGTGATCGGCCTGGAAGATTACCTGAAAAGTGTGATTTCTTCGGAAATGAGCGCCACCAGTTCGCCTGAACTGCTGAAAGCTCATGCAGTAATTTCCCGCAGTTGGCTGCTGGCGCAAATTGAAAAAACCAAATCGCTGAAGGCCGGGGGCGGACTTTACCAGACGTCGCACGAAACTGCTGATGAAATCATCCGCTGGTACGACCGCGAAGACCACACTACTTTTGATGTATGTGCCGATGACCATTGCCAGCGGTACCAGGGAATCACAAAAATTCATTCGGAGAAAGCATTGCAGGCGGTGGAAGCAACCCGAGGCGAAGTGCTGATGTATGAAGGAAAAATTTGCGATGCCCGGTTTTCCAAATGTTGCGGCGGCGTTTCCGAAAATTTTGAAAACGTGTGGGAACCGTTGCGACATCGTTATCTTACCAAAGTGGTTGATTCGGAACTTGGCGACACCACCTGCGTCGATCTCCGGCAGGAAGACGAAGCTGAATTGTGGATTCGCAACAAACCTCACGCGTTTTGCAACACCACCGACCAGAAAATTCTAAGCCAGGTGCTTCCCGATTTTGACCAGAAAACCACCGATTTTTACCGCTGGAAGGTGGAATATTCGCAAAAAGAATTGTCAGAACTGATTAAAAAACGTTCGGAAATAAATTTTGGCGAAATAGTAAAACTGGAGCCGGTAAAGCGCGGGCACTCCTCGCGACTGGTTAAACTGAAAATCCATGGCACAAAAAAAACGCTATCCGTTGGCAAAGAGCTTGAAATCCGCAAGTGGATTTCGGAATCACACCTTTACAGTTCGGCTTTTGTGGTTGATCATCTGGAGTTAAAAAACGGTATTCCGCAAAAATTTGTTTTAACCGGCGCCGGCTGGGGCCACGGCGTGGGACTTTGCCAGATTGGCGCTGCCGTAATGGGCGAAAAAGGGTATTCGTATAAGGATATTTTAGCACACTATTTTAGGGATGCGGTTTTGAATAAAAGTTATTAACCATGAAAATTTGGAATTGGATTCCGGATTTTCCGCTTTATTTGTAGGGCAAATGATTTCAAGAATAAACTGAAAACCGATGAAACGAAATTTCTATCTTCTTTTTCTGTTTTTAATGCTGTTTTTTTCCGGCACCAGAATAATTGCAGTAGAAGTTATCCGCATCAACCAACTGGGTTACCAGCCGCAGGCAGTAAAAGTGGCGGTGTTTCTGGCTTCAGATGAAATCAACGCGAGAAATTTTACCCTGCACGATGCCATTACCAACAACGTGGTTTTCAAAGGAAAAACCGAACTGAAGTCTGCTGCAGAGTGGGGCATGAAAACCGCTTACCGGCTCAATTTTTCCAATTTTGAAACCCAAGGTGGCTATTACCTGAAGCTGGGTGATGCCCGTTCATCCAACTTTCGAATACATGCAGACGTTTATGAAGGAACAGCCGATTTCCTGCTCAACTACATGCGACAGCAACGGTGTAGTTATAATCCGTTCCTGAAAGATTCGTGCCACCTGCACGACGGGATTATTGTCGATCATCCCACCCGCTCGGGCGAGCTCATTAACGTTACCGGCGGCTGGCACGATGCCACCGATTATTTGCAATATTCCACTACTTCCATCAATACCATTTTTCAGATGATGTTTGCCTACAAAAATTATCCTGAAATCTGGGGCGATTTTTACGATGCCAGCGGGGATGAAGGCGCCAACGGAATTCCCGATATTCTGGACGAAATTAAGTGGGGCCTGCAGTGGATGCTGAAAATGAACCCTGCGCCGGGAGAAATTTACAACCAGATTGCCGACGACCGCGACCATATTGGCTTCCGGCTGCCAACCAACGACCCGGCTGATTACGGGTTGGGGAAATACCGGCCGGTTTATTTTGTAACCGGCAATCCGCAGGGACTAGCCGAATTCAAAAACACCAGTACCGGTGTTTCGTCCATCGCCGGAAAATTTGCATCCGGGTTTGCTTTGGGAGCTGAACTTTTCGGAGAATCCGACCCGGAACTGGCGGAACTGATGAAACAAAAAGCGCTGGACGCCTTTGATTTTGCCCTGTCCGACACCGGCTACACCCAAACCGCCTGCAATGTTTCGCCCTATTATTACGAGGAAAAAAACTATGCCGACGATTTGCAACTGGCGGCGACACAACTTTACCGGCTGACAGATGAGGAAAAATTTTTGAAAGAAGCCGAATACTGGGGGCACCGGGAACACGTGAGTCCGTGGATTAAAAACGACACAGCCGGACATTACGAGTCCTATCCGTTTGTGAACCTTGGCCACTTTTTTATGATGCAGAATGAAAAAGAAGAGTTTGCCGGCTTTTATGAAAAAGGATTGCAGCTTTTAGCTGAACGGGGGAAAAACGATCCATTCTTTTTCGGTTTGCCGTTTTTGTGGTGCTCGAATAACCTGGTGGCTGCGGCCATTACCCAGGCCAGGCTTTACCGGGAACAGACCGGAAATACCGAATTTGAAGAGATGGAAGCTGCCCTGCGCGACTGGCTGTTTGGCTGCAATCCGTGGGGAACAGCCATGATTTGCGGACTCCCGGGTGTGGAAGATTCGCCCATGCTGCCGCATTCATCGTACACGGTTTTGCTGGGCGGAACAACACCGGGCGGCTTGGTTGACGGGCCCATTGATGCACGGCGCCATAAAAACCAGATTGGAATTGCATTGCAAAACCCCGATGAATACGCGGCTTTTAACAATGGCAAAGCGGTTTACCACGACGATATTGGCGATTATGCCACCAACGAACCTACCATGGACGGTACCGCAAGCCTTAGTTATTACCTGGCTTCGCTGGAAAATGACGGGCGGAAAATGGCACAGAAAGCTGAAAAAATAAAAGACGATCAGGGCGCTGTCATCCGGTTCAATCCCAATGAAAAAAATATTTATCTCGCCTTTACGGCTGACACGCAGTTTGAAGGCGGTGAACATGTTTTGCAGGTCTTGGAAAAACAGGACATCAAAGGTTCGTTCTTTTTTACCGGAAACTTTTTGCGAAATCCCGAATTCAGGAATATTATCAAAAAGATTGTGGAGCAGGGGCATTACGTGGGAGCCCATTCCGACGGGCATCTGCTCTACTGCGACTGGGAAAACCGGGATTCAACTTTGGTTTCATTTGAAACATTTGAAACCGATTTGAAAAGCAATTTTGCAGAACTGGAAAAATTCGGTGTAAAATCTAAAGAAGCACGCTGGTTTATGCCGCCTTACGAATGGTACAACCGGCAAATAGTGGACTGGAGCCGCAACCTGGGCCTCGAAGTGGTGAACTTCACGCCCGGCACGGGAACCAATGCCGATTACACCACCCCGGAAATGGAAAACTACAAATCATCTGTAAAAATTTATACCAACCTCCTGCAATTCGAGCATAAACAACCTAAGGGACTGAATGGTGCCATCCTGCTCATTCACCCCGGAACAGCTGCCGAACGCACCGATAAATTTTACCGGATTCTGGAAGACCTGATCCGCCATTTTTCTTCCAAAGGATACCAGTTTAAATCGTTAAAACCGTAATTATGTCGAAACCAGCAACCCGTAACCCGTGGGCATGGATTCCCACCCTTTATTTTGCCGAAGGGCTTCCCTACGTTTTTGTAATGACCGTTTCTGTAATCATGTACAAACGTCTCGATATTTCCAATACCGATATTGCATTGTACACGAGTTGGCTTTACCTGCCCTGGGTGATTAAACCGCTTTGGAGCCCTATTGTGGATATCCTGAAAACCAAACGGTACTGGATTGTGGTGATGCAACTGGTGATTGGCGCCGCGCTGGCCGGAGTTGCGTTTACGCTACCGGCAGACAAATTCTTTCAATATACCATTGCTTTTTTCTGGCTGATGGCGTTCAGCTCGGCCACGCACGACATTGCTGCCGACGGGTTTTACATGCTTGGCCTTTCCAAACACGACCAGGCATTTTTTGTGGGAATCCGCAATACGTTTTACCGGTTTGCCATGCTGGCAGGGCAGGGTCCGCTGGTTATTCTGGCCGGGCAAATGGAAGAAATTGCTGGCGACAACAACCAGTGGGCATGGAGTATCACTTTTTTCGTTTTTGCCGCCTTGTTTCTGGCGTTCTTCATTTGGCACCTGTTTATTTTGCCTTATCCTACTTCCGATGTAAAACGCGAATCGAAATCGCTGAAACAGGTAATGGCCGGTTTTGTGGAAACATTTGTCACCTTTTTTAAAAAAGATGGAATTGTGCTCTCCATTGTATTTATATTGATTTTCAGGCTTGGCGAAGCACAACTGGTGAAACTCGCTACCCCGTTCTTGCTCGACGATCCGGAAGTAGGCGGACTGGGACTTTCGACCAGCAACATTGGGTTTGTTTACGGAACAGCCGGGATGATTGCACTTACGCTTGGTGGTATTCTCGGAGGAATTGTCGTTTCGCGAAAAGGACTCAAATACTGGATGCTTCCTATGGTTATTACCATGAACCTGCCCAACCTGATGTTTGTATTGCTGGCCTATGTGCAACCTGAAAGTCTTTGGATTGTCACCGGGTCAGTTGTTATTGAACAGTTTGGATATGGTTTTGGATTTACCGCATTTATGCTTTACATGATTTACGTTTCCGACGGTGAGCATAAAACCGCCCACTACGCACTCTGCACCGGATTTATGGCGCTGGGCATGATGCTTCCGGGAATGATCAGCGGTTGGATTCAGGAGATGATTGGCTACAAATACTTTTTCATCTGGGTAATGTTATGCACCATCCCGGGTTTTATTATCATCAATTACCTGCGGTACGATCCGAAATTTGGAATGAAAAACGGGAAAGAACAGTAACGGTTAGCAATATTTTATGAGTTACCTTGCCATTTTTCAAATGAAAGAATTGAATGAAATAGTTTGGAAAATTTTTTCCGGTTGGCTGAAGTGAATCGAACTGTTACACCTTCGCTTTCAATGTAAAAACGAAATCGCAGCTGTTCTGCCTGGCTCAATTTTTCCCATAAATCGCGCGGTATTTCAAAGGTGCGTTTCATTATTTGTAGGGGTTGGTCAGTGGTAGTGGTTTCTGCGGTGGTAGTGGTTTTTTCAGCGTCATCCTCTTTTTCTTTATCTTCCTTTTTTTCAACTGAAGTGGTTGTGGTTGTGGAAACTGAGCGGTTCACAAAATGACGGGCTGCATATTCACGGGATATAAATTGAAATTTTTCTCCATCGGCTTCAATAAAAATCAGAGAGTCGAGCTCTTCCGGCCTTGCTTCTGTTTGCAGGGTGAGTTCTGCAGTCACTTTCCCATCCTGGTTTTGCGGTTTTATGTACAGTGTTTTTAGGGTTACAATGTAATCCGGACCTAAAAGTCGTCCGCGCTTTTCATCAGAATAACTTTCCAGTTCCTGAATGAGCCGGATGCTTTTTTCATTTTTGAACTCGTCATCGACGGTTATAATTTGATTGATATTTGAACAGGCTGATAAAAGTACGATTACAGCGAATAGGTATAAAAAATGTTTCATGGCTTTTATTTTTGAAAGTCTTTCAAAATTTATACCATAACACGCATTTAGTAAAGTAAAAGATGCTATCCGGGAGCCAAAACAGAAAACGGATAAACCGTCAGGTTTCGCAATACCCAAAACAGCAGGATAATTCCGAAAATAACCCAGGGCGTATTTTTCAAGTAAAGAATATTGGGAAGGCGCCAGTTGAGTTTCTTGTTTAAAATGGGATGTGTGTAGTGATAAAATATGACGAGCACTGCCGGCAAAAACAGAATATTATTTTGAACCACACCGGTTATGTTCAGGTGTAACAAGCTATGAATAGCCCGCTGGGAACCGCATCCCGGGCAATACCAGCCCGAAAGCGAATGAAAAATGCACCGGGGGAAAAAAACATGCTCGGCAGGGTCGAGCACAAAAAAAAGGACTGCCAAAGCCGCCAGGGCAATCAGCAGTCCGCCATAAATGATTTTTTTCATCGGTTAAATATCAATTCCTTCCAGTGCTTCCAATCCTAACCCGGCAAATATTCCGAAAATAGCCAGCAAAAATGAAATAATAATGCCAACAATTGCCACGCCAAAAGAAATCAATGCCCAGAGTTTGGCATTTTTACTCGAAAGTTTTGCCCCCTCGTAATCGCCCATTTGCCATTTAGAGTTTACCTGTGCAGCATAAACAATGGAAACAATACCAAATGGGAGGCAGCATAAAATAGTTGTCAGGATAGCCCATACCAAATAATTTGGTGGTGGAGTTTGCTGGGTAGATTGCGGCTGTTGTTCAAGTTGATCGTTCATAATATTGGATTTTAAAAAAGTTGATATTTTCACAGAAAAGTCTGTCAAACAAATTTACTTCTTGATTTTTAAAAATAAAACAAAATATAACCTAATTTTTCCGGCAATAATAACTCATGAAATTTTGCTTCCACTTGAGGTTGTAAAAAAAATTTAAATTAACTATCATATTTCAATCTATTTCCCTTTCCTTGACCACCTCCTGATTTACGGCGTTTACCCAATCCTTTACCTAGTTTTTGCAGTAATTCTTCAAAAGGCCGTTTTTCACATTTCCCTAAACCCCTTCCTGTTTTCGGGCCTTTTCCGTCAGGGCCGGTTCCGTTCAATTTTGGCATAACTTTCCGTTTTAAATGATTACGTATTTCTTTTTTGCAATTTGACGAAGTTTGCCATCAATGAGCTTTCTGCTGAGGGCGTTCAGTCTGTCCACAAATAGTATTCCCTGCAAATGATCATATTCATGCTGAAAAATACGGGCTTCCAGTCCGGTTAATGTTTCTTCTTTCCAGTCGAAATTAAGATCACGGTAACGCACTTCCACTTTTTCAGGGCGCTTTATGTCTTCATGAATTCCCGGGATGCTCAGACAACCTTCGTTGTACCAGGTGGTGTTGTCATCGTGGTTCAGGATTACCGGATTCAGAAAAACTTTTTCGACGGGTTTTATGCCGTCACTTTTTATAGGTGTGGTATCCACTAAAAAAATGCTTTTCAACAACCCAACCTGTGGGCCTGCCAATCCAATACCTTCGGCATTTTTGAGTGTTTCTTTCATGTTTTCAGCCAGTTGAACAAAGTCGTCTCCGGCATCAAGCTCAAAAGTTTTCTTTCTAAGAACAGGTGAGCCGTATATTATAATTGGCATTCTCATGATTTCGTTTTTGTTACAAAATTAAACAAATGCTTGAAATTATCAAAGCTACAACCACCGGCGAACCTTTAGCTTGTATTTCAAAAAGTCTTCACCGAACTGCTCTTTCAGATATAGTTCTTCTTTTCGGATATAAAAACTTTCCATAATAAATACAAAAAAAAATGACGGTAAAATTAAAAGGACAGATTTTAGCAAAATTGCTGTGCCTGCAAGAATGAACAACATGCCGAGGTACATTGGATTACGGCTGATACAAAACGGACCTTTTATAATAAAACAAGATGGTTTCAGATACGGCTTGACCGTTGTTTGGTGTTTTTTGAAAAGATTGTCTGTCCAAAGGTTGAACGCTATTCCTAAAATTACAGGAATCCATCCCAATTGATTGTAAGGAAATGGAATCATTCTTTTTTCTCCAATCACAAAATTCAAAAGAATTGTGATTGCAAGAAAACCTAAAAACCAGGTTGTCGGCATTATTTTTCTTTCCATTGCATTCAAAAAATTTACATGTTAAAAACAAGTAATAAATAACCCACCAACAAACCCACCAGTAAATTTATCACTTTTACTTTCAAAAAGTCTTTTCTCGATTCTGCCAGCAACGGCAACATGCCGTGACCGTCCTGCACAATGGAGTTGGCCAGCAAAATACTGAAAGGAAGCAGGTTTTGTGAAAACAGTGTAACCAAAAACAGATGAGGTCCGGATTCGGGGATAATTCCCATAAGAACTGCAATCAACAACACCACATCCAGGTTGTTTTTCATCAGGCTGGTAAGCGCAAGATTCGATTTTACAAAGTGCAACACCAGAAAGGCGCCCCATGTCCAAAGGAAAATACGCAGCAAATGCTTTTTAAGAATGTGGTTGTATAAATGTTCTTTCAAAAAATGGTTGGGGACTGTGAAGAATATAAAAAGCAAAAATAAAGCTCCAACGAGAAATGTAAATTTTTTCCAGTTCCATTCATTGGGGCCAAGGACTCCAATAACAATCATTAGTGTAAAAAGAAATGTGGATATTATGAGCAAAGAACGTTCGAAAGTAATTTTTTTAAGCTGGGGAAAAACGATTGTTTTATCGAAACAGCGGCAGATGTCTTCCTGGTGTACTTCAAAACCATGAATTTCATCAGTGGTTTTTTTGCGTTCAAAAAGATGGACCACCCAACCCGTAGCAATTGCAATAATCATCAGGATTCCGTTTAGCAAAAGTGCTTTGCTCGGGAATAGCGCAAACATCACAAATGCTTCGTCGCCCGAAGTGGCAATCATTACGGCTACAAGTCCTGCCAGTCCCATCATGCGGTGTGTGTACAAAGAGACTACGGTGAACGCACCCATGCATCCCGGCATAATTCCCAACAGGGCTGCAATAGTGATTTGCAGGAAAGGTGATTTTTGTAGTTTTTCTGCCCAGATATTCCGGCTTTGGACATTGATATATTCAATAACCACCATCATAAATAACACGAAAGCGGTTATCATCAATGTTTGTTTAAGTGTTGCGATGAATACTTCAGTCATGGCATCTAATTTTTATTTAAACCAATTCCAAATAATTTGCAAAATAAACAAAAGTTTATTTAATTTTGCGAATTAAATGGCAAAAAAATGAGATTGAATCACGCGGCTTTCTCTGTGAATGATTCAGAAGAAATCGAAAATTTCTATGAAGATATTCTGGGTTTCAGGTTGCAGCGTAAATTTTTGATGGATGCCGCCATCACTTCAAAATTCTTCGGTGTAAATAAAAATATTGAAGTTTACTTTTTGGAAAAAAACAGTATTGGACTTGAAATATTTCTTTACCCGGAGAAAAGAGTGAAAATTTTTCCTCATTTGTGTTTTGAGTATTTCGGTTGTAAAGTTATTTATTTCAAAGCACAACAAAGGGGGTACAAAACAGTAGTAAAAATTAATTCGGGAGGAAACAATACTTTTTTTATCTGGGACAAAAGTGGAAACATGTTTGAACTGAAAGAAGCTAAAAAAGAGTTATAAATAATACGTACATTCGGCAAACAAATCTTTTATTCGGGAATGATGTTTAATGTAATAAAAACACTGGTAATTATTTTAACCGCCATGCTTTTTGCGTGTGGCTCGCAAAAGGGCAAAAATGAAGTGGAAGAAAAACCTGTAGTAACAGTCAGTATTTTACCCATAAAAACTTTTGTGGAAGAAATTGCCGGCAACGATTTTGAAATTAATGTTTTGCTTCAGCCCGGGTCAAGTCCGGCAGATTTTACGCTTATTCCCTCGCAGTTAAAAAACATTTCCCGTTCTGAAGTCTGGTTCCGCATTGGATACATCGGTTTTGAGTATTCCTGGAAAGATAAAATTGAACAAGCCAACCGGAAAATGAAGGTTGAGAATCTTTCGGAGGGGCTGGATTTAATTACCGATGAATATCTTCCGTCGGGTGAAAAAAGCTCCACCGGAGGAATTAACCCGCACACCTGGCTTTCTCCCACGCTGGTAAAACAAATGGCCGGTCGTATTACTGAGGAACTTGTTTTGTTAAATCCCGAAAATAAAATTAAATATCAGGAAAATTTAGCCCGCTTTGTTGAAGAAATTGACGAACTGGATGATGAAATCAGGGATAAATTGAAGAATTTTGAAGGACGTCAGATTATCTTGTTCCATCCCAGTCTGTCCTACTTTGCACGCGAATACGGGCTGATTCAGTACTCGCTGGAACCCGGCGGCAAGGAACCCACTCCGCAACGGATGGCCGCCCTGGTCGATTTCGCCAGGAAGGAAAATATCCGGGCTATTTACATTCAGAGCGACTTCGACCGGGAGCAGGCCCGCGTGTTTGCCGAGGAAATCGATGGAGAAGTAGTGGAAATGTGGCCGCTAAATCCTAAATGGTTTGAAAACTTGAGGAGTATTACCGAATTGTTAATCAGGCATTTTTAAAAAGATTTCAAGTTTGTCATGAAATGTCGTTTCAACGAGTTTACAATGAGAAATCTCTGAATTTGAAACAGATTTCCTGCCAGACGAATTCATTCAGGCGGGCTCACCTTCGTGCCTCAGGTTGCCAATGACAGATTTAATAGCAGACCCTGAAACCCCGCCTGAACGTCGGGCAGGAAGTTCAGGGTGACGTACTTTAATAAAAATGCGAATAAACTTAGAACGTCATGCCGAACTTGTTTCGGCTTCTCTGTCATTTTCTCATTATTCCCAATAAAATTGGGTGTGCACTCGAAGTGACACCATCGAATAACAAGCGTCTGACCTGACACTAAAACTCAATCCCTTTTCTTGCCTCAATTCCTTTGGTGTAGTAATGTTTTACCTCTTGCATTTCGGTAACCAGGTCGGCCATTTCGATTAGTTCCGGAGGGGCGTAACGGCCGGTAACCACCACTTCGGTTTCCGGGTTTTTCTTTTTCAAAACATCCAAAAAATCATCGATAGAAAAAAGTTGGTAGTAGAGTGCGATGTTAACTTCATCCAGAATCACCAAATGGAAGTCTCCTGATTTTAAAATTCCAGCCACTTCTGCAAGTCCTTTTCGCGCAGCCTGAATGTCGGCCTCGGTAGGTTTTTCCACAATAAAACATCCCAGCCCATACTGTTTGATTGTAATTTCAGGGACAAATTTTTCAATGGCTTCTATCTCAGAATACGGTTTCCCTTTGATAAACTGCGCGAAAAACACTTTTTTGCCGGCACCCACGGCTCGCAAAGCCAGGCCCAGTGCTGCCGTTGTTTTTCCTTTTCCGTTTCCGGTGTAAACCTGAATGTATCCTTTTGATGCCATAATTTTACGTTTTACAGGTTTTACAAGCGCTGGAAATTTTCAGGGTAAAAACCGAGGGATATTTTTCTAAGAATGGTTTGAGTTGCCGGTTCAGCAGTTCCATCACATCCTCGTAACTGCCGGTCAGGAGACTGCTCATCGTCCCGCTTTCAAGGGTGATTTTTTTGTTTTCGACCAGTTTTTCGATGAAGTGTTCAACAGGCTTTTCATAATTATCCATTAACGGATAGTAACCAATTTCAACAGTTATTTCCATGGCTTTTATTTTTGTTTTTCTACCGATGCCGCAATAAATGCGGGCTCAGCGGTTGATTGTTTTTCGGTTCCATCAAGTATCTCAAATCCAAGGGAAAAATACACGCCTGCCGATAACCGTGGGCTCCCAAAACGGGAGAGCATTTCAATAATTTCGTTCGGTGTAAAAAAGTGTGCATGTTGAAACACCGGATCATTGTTTTTATTTTTACCTGGTTCCGAAAGTGCATTCAGGCAGCCCAGTACAAGTGTTCCTCCCGGTTTCAAAACACGGTCGATTTCATTTAAAACCAGTCCCAGATCGTCCACAAACTCGAGCATCGTAATCGAGATAATTCCTGAAAAATGATCATCGGGAAAAGGCAGTCGGGCAGCGTCGGCTTGCAAAAACTCAACATTTTCCATATTTTTCGAACGGGCGATTTTCAGCATCGCTTGCGAGTTATCCACGGCAGTAAGTTGTAATCCGTTTTCACTGAAAAATTCTGTCCAGTGGCCGGTACCAAACCCCAATTCCAGCCAGTTCGTTTTGGGAAGATTTCTTAAATAACCAGAAATAATTTCTTTTTCAATTTTGTCAACTAATTTCCCCGTTTCTGTTTGGTAATAGGCATCATATTCCGATGCAATTTCAGGAGTCAGAAAAATATTTCGGGTGTTTTTTGTTTTCATAAAATGCTAAATTTCAATTTCAGTAAAAGATAAATCTTAAAATTTACTTTTATCATTTCTTCAAACAAATTTACAAAACAATCTTTTCTTTATGTGTAATTTTTTATCTGAAATTAATCTAAATAAATCATTGTATAATGAGAATATGTTTATTATATTTAGATGTAATTTAAAGGAGGACCATAAAATGAAAGCACAAATGAATTTGTACAACGAAGCCCATTGGGAGGAAGCTTCGGAATATGGAAGCGGTGCGGAAAAGAAAACATTGCGTGACGAAGACGGTAAAAAAACAATTCTACTCAGGTTGCCCGAAAATTTCCACATGGCCGATCACACACATGTGACTACCGAGCAGCATTTTATTCTGAAAGGAGAATATAAAAGCGAAGGAAAGGTTTACCACGAAGGCGACTACCAGGTTTTCAGCGCACATGAAAACCACGGGCCTTTTGAATCGGAAAAAGGCGCTTTGGTACTCGTTGTTTGGGATCCTTATTTACCGAAAAACTAATAACACGAAAGGAGGCAAGTCATGGCAATGATGATTACTGAGGAATGTATCTCTTGTGGTGCATGTGTAAGTGAATGTCCGAATAACGCCATTTCGGAAGGCGATTTTTATTATGTAATTAATCCGGATAAGTGCACCGAGTGTGTCGGTTTTTTTGATGAGCCGCAATGTGTTGAGGTATGTCCGGTAGATGCCATTGTTCTCGATCCGGACCATAGCGAGAGTCACGATGAATTGCTCGCAAAAAAGAGACAGCTCCACGGCGAGTGATTCGATTAAAGTTGTTGGTAATGATTCCGTTAAAATAGCGCGGAATCGGTTAAAAATTGAATAAATGGATGAATTGGCTTTGGATACCATTCGAAAGAATGTGACCGGAATTCTGCAAAATTTGCCTCCGGAGGTGTTGCTTGTTGCTGCGGCAAAAACAAGATTACCGGAAGAAGTAAAAGCCGCCATAAAAGCAGGTATTCAAATTGTTGGCTACAATTATGTACAGGAAGCCGAATTTCTGAGACAAACCATCGATGAACCGGTAAAATGGCACATGATTGGGCACCTACAGCGCAACAAGGTAAAAAAAGCTGTACAGCTTTTCGATGTGATTGAAACCATTGATTCAGTCAGGCTTGCCAGAGAGGTAAATAAAGAGTGCGCCAAACTGAAAAAAGTTATGCCGGTGCTCATTGAAATCAACAGCGGGAAAGAATCGAACAAAACCGGTGTACTGCCTGAAGATGCCATAGCACTGATCCAGCAAATAAAGGATTTAAGCAATTTGGAAATACTGGGCTTAATGACTATAGGGCCACGTTTTGGAAACCCGGAAGATGCCAGGCCTTATTTTAAAATCACTAAAACCCTGTTTGAACAAATCAAAAAGCTCAAAATTCCCCATGTTAAAATGCGTTACCTCTCGATGGGCATGAGCAACAGTTACCAAATTGCACTCAACGAAGGTGCAAATATAGTGAGGATCGGAACCCGGCTATTCGGCTCCCGAAATGCTTAAAGAACAGGCATTGTGCCGGGGAAAATCAGAGCTGAGACCAAAAAATATCCTGAAAAAAATGTGGGAGGTTTTATGAAGGAAGCGGTTTTATATCAGAAACTTGAAAAGGAAAATATTCAATGTAACCTTTGTGCCCACCGGTGTGTGATTCACCCCGGGAAATCAGGGATTTGCAAGGTCAGGGAAAATGTTGACGGTAAACTTTATACAAACGTATATGGCCGTGCCATTGCGCAGCATATCGATCCGGTTGAAAAAAAACCATTATACCATTTTTACCCCGGCACCAAAGCTTATTCTTTCGCCACCCCCGGATGTAACTTTCACTGCAAGTTCTGTCAGAATTGGGAAATATCCCAGGTTTCCAATGAAAGGATTTTGGAAATGGGGCAAAAAATAACACCGGAGCAAATCGTTTCGAATGCCAAATACTCCGGTTGCACAAGCATTGCCCATACTTACACCGAACCTGCAATTTTTTTTGAATACAGCTTTGATGTAGCCGTCATGGCGCATAAAGAAGGACTTAAAAACATTTATGTTTCAAACGGATATATGACTTATGAAATGCTGGAGATGATAGGCCCGTATCTCGATGCTGCCAATATCGATCTTAAAGCATTTCGGGATGAAACGTACCGGAGGATTATTGGCGGAAGTTTGCAGCCGGTGCTGGATAACCTGAAAAAAATAAAGGAAATGGGAGTCTGGCTCGAGGTTACCAGTTTAATTATTCCGGGAATTAATGATGATCCGGAAGAAATTCGCGATATGGCCAATTTTATGGCAGAAGAACTGGGAACAGATGTTCCCTGGCATATCAGCAGGTTCTTCCCCGCCTGGAAAATGGAAGAAGTGCCTGCCACACATTTAAATACTTTACAGTTGGCAGAGGCAACCGGATTTGAGGCAGGACTCAAGTACGTTTATATTGGAAATGTTGCATCAAACAGAGATGCAACAAGATGTCCTGCATGCGGAAAAGTATTGATTAACCGCATGGAATTTGGAATATTGAAAAATAAAATTCAAAACGGCCGTTGTCCAAATTGCGGAGCACAAATATCCGGAGTAGGATTAGGATAAAAATTTTTAAAATTAAGATGATGATGAAAAAATTAAGAACCAATATTCCCTGGTTTGAAGAATTGTTACCTGAAGGAATCCTCATTCCCTCATCGACTTTAATCAGCGGCCCGGGAGGCACCGGTAAACCGTTGGTTGAGTTTGCTTTTGTTGATGCGTGGTTAAAAGCCGGCGGTTCGTTAATCGGGGTACCCTTGCAATATCCCTCCGGTGAACTGGTGCGAATAGCCATACAAAAACTCTACGGAATGCATCTGGAGAATTACCAGGGAAAAATCGCATACATTCAGTTTGAACCGTTTACCAACCGAAGTGTAATTGTCAATGAAAATACGGTAAGAGCAAATGTTATAAATCCGGATATATGGGACGAAGCCATTGAAAAAGCTGAAAGTTTGGTCGATAAAAACGATTTGGGAACGATGGTTTTCGGCTCGGCATTAAACCTGCTGCTATTTTCCAAAACATTTAAAAGGAGCATTCTGGAAAAATTGAAATCCATCCTTCAATATGACAAGAGCCGGACTTATGTTTTTGCAGTCAGCACCAGTGCGATGGCCAATGAAATTAAAACACTGGAAGAAGTGGCAGACAACCTGATGTTTACGCGAATGGAAAAACCCATGAAACTTTTTTTAAAAGTTGAGCGGATGAAAGGCGTTGAATTCTCAAATGAAGAAATTGAAGTTCCTATTTCGGCTGAATTGCTTAAAGAAATCAATGAAATTGCAGAGGCTACCCGCAAGACAAGGATTCCTGAGATTAGAAAAATTTAAAAAAAAGAGGTAACCCGTTTTGCTACAATACGATTCCGGTGAGGATAAATAATAACTCTTCCATTATCTCTGTAGCTTTTCCCTGGATGAAAATATCTGTAATTGTGGTTGAATAGTTTGAAGGAGCAGTGTTGATTTCAATTATTTGGGATTTGTTCTTTTTGGCTTCAATCGGAATTAGCGATGATGGCATTACTTCACCGGAAGTCCCGATGAGTAAAAATACCCGGGCATTCCTGACTTCGGCTAAGGAATCAGTGTTAGCAGGCTCCTGAAGGGGTTCGCCAAAAAACACAAAATCAGGTTTTAGAACAGCACCGCAAACCGAACACACTGGTGGTAATTTGGCTAGATCGATTGCTGAAACCGGATATTTTTTCAAACACTTTTCACAAACCAAATACCTGCAGCTTCCGTGAAGTTCATATACTAGTCTGCTTCCGGCTTCCTGGTGAAGGTTGTCGATGTTCTGCGTAATGACGGAATGTAATAATCCTGTTTTTTCCATTGCCGCCAAAGAAAAATGGGCCGCATTGGGTTTTACTTTTCCATAGTAATCGCAAAATATTTCTTTTATTAGCGGCCATGATTTTTCCGGGTGTTTGTGAAAATAATTAATGTCCAGGAACCCGGGATCGTATTTCGTCCATAAGCCATTTTCCCTGCGAAAAGGCGGAATGCCGCTTTCCACCGATATGCCGGAACCTGTAAATACAACTGTATGTGCAGAATATTTTATCAGTTCCGCTGCCTGTATCATTATGTCTGAAATTCCGTTCACACGAATTGTTTTACCAGCGAATTTGTTTTAGCTCGGACAGCCGTATTTTTTTCGAATGTTGTACCCGGGGAAATTCACCTGGTAAATTTTCTCAGATAATAGGAATGTCCGCTGTATTGAACTTTTTCCACCAGGTTTTCCTGCAAAAGTATAGCAAGTGAATTTTTATTGCCGTCTGTTTTATCCAGTAACTCCAAAACTGCATCTTCGCGCATGGGATGTACCGCCGTGATGCTCAGCAAATCGTCCCTGAAATTTCCTGCAGAAGCAAAAACGTTGCCTTCGTAGCCCGTTAACAATTCCACATTTTTAATGTATTCCCTGAAAATATGGTAAGCTGCATTCACGGTGTTTTCATCCGGTGGTTCAACTTTTTTAAACGCCGGCGGGCGTGTTGGTATTGCAATGTAGGCTACTTCAGGTTCAAAACTTTCGATAATCCGGGCAGTGTTTTTTAATTCCTCAGGTGAAACGTTTACTCCTTTTACCAGCATGGTTTCTGTAACCATTTTCCCGGAGAAATAATTTCTGAAAACATGTATCCCTTCTTTTATTCTTTGAAGGTTGAGTTGCTTATGCGGGATATTTATTTTTTTCCAGATTTCGGGGGAAAAAGAATCGGCCTTAAAAGAAACAAAATCGGCTTTGAGCAGATCGTTTTGCACTTCGGGCTGATCGACTAGCGAAGCATTGGTAATAACTGCAACAGGAACACCCAACATTTTAAGCTTCTCTATTAAAATGCCCAGATTGATGTCCAGCGTTGGTTCCCCGTCGGGAACGATAGTGATGTAATCAGGGTAATCCTTTTCATTTTGAATGTGGTTCAGCAACTCTTTTGCTTCATCAACTAGATCGTCGGGCTTATAAAATTCCTGCCGGTTAATTTGCATTTTAATTGCTTTTCCCACCTGACAATAAATGCAGGAATAGGTACATATTTTATAGGGAATATTATTCACCCCCAGGCTTTTCCCCAACCTGCGTGAAGGTACCGGTCCAAAAACTCGTCGTTCCATACTATTTTAAATTTTCAGGCTACCATTATTTCTTTATGTAGGTAAACATCCTGAATGAGATTTAATAATTTGATGCCCTCTTCCATTGGCCGCTGAAAGGCTTTTCTTCCCGAAATAAGGCCTGTACCACCGGCGCGTTTGTTGATGACAGCCGTGCGTACAGCCAGTGAAAAGTCGTCGGCACCCGATGAAGCACCACCTGAATTGATTAACCCGATTTTTCCCATGTAGCAGTTGGCCACCTGGTAGCGGCAAAGGTCAACCGGATGTTCCGACGTCAGCTTTTTATACATATCGGGGTGGGTTTTGCCAAACTTAAGGGCGGTAAAACCTCCGTTGGTTTCGGGCAACTTTTGTTTAATCAGGTCGGCTTTGATGGTAACACCCAAGTGGTTGGCCTGCCCGGTGAGGTCGGCTGCAGTATGATAATCCTGTTCTTTGGTTTTAAAATTGTTGTTGCGTGTATAACACCATAAAACCGTTGCCATTCCCAGTTCGTGCGCCCGCTCGAAAGCTTCTGCCACTTCAACAATTTGCCGGTTCGATTCCTGCGATCCAAAATAGATGGTGGCTCCCACGGCTGTCGCGCCAAGATTCCACGCTTCTTCCACGCTTCCAAACATCACCTGATCGTATTTATTGGGGTAGGTGAGCAGTTCGTTGTGATTTATTTTTACAATAAAAGGAATTTTGTGCGCATATTTCCGGGCATGCAACGAGAGGCCGCCAAACGTTGTTACCACCCCGTTGCATCCGCCTTCAATGGCCAGTTTGATAATATTTTCCGGATCAAAATAATCAGGATTGGGTGCGAACGAACTGCCTGCCGTATGCTCAATTCCCTGATCGACGGGCAGAATAGACAAATAACCTGTGTCCGAAAGCCGTCCGTGGTGATAAAGGGAAGACAAACTTTTTAATACCTGCACATTCCGGTCTGAAATACCGAAAACTTCATCCAGTGTTGCAGGGCCTGGAACGGTTAATCTCTCTTTGGGAATACACGTAGCTTTGTAATTCAAAAGGTCTTCTGATTCACGGCCCAGATATTTTTCAATCATTGCCATGCTATTTATTGTATTTTCCATCTTTTAAAAATTTAGAATTTCGTTATTAATTCCATAATCAGGTATAATTACAACCTGTGCACAAAATCGTCGGGAATAGCCGGAATGAAGCTGTTAACCGTAAACACAGGTATTTTACAGCTATGTACAAGTTCCGATACAAAGTTGCCAATGCGTGTATTTTTAAGGTTCGATTCCTGATGTGTACGTATAATAACCATATCCGGGTTTTCTTCCTGAATAAAGTTGAGAATTACCTCATGTTTTTTTTGTCCGGGAGTATGAAGTATTTGCACTTCACATTCAATACCCCGTTTCGAAAGTATGGATTTTATTTTTTCTGAATTTTTGTAAACCAGGCTTCTTTTAATATCGAGATTTAACGTCAGCGCAGAAACGATGATGATTCTTGCTTGGTATTTTTTAGCAAAATATGTAGCCCACAACAATTTCTTTTTTGTTGATTGTGTAACATCAACAGGGATCACTATTTTTTTAATCTTTGTTATTGGATGATTTTTATGAATGGCCATAACCGGGCAATAAGAGTGGCCTATCAACTTGTCTAATTCACCTATATTTAAAGCGGATTTCGAATTACTTTTATCAACAACCAGAAATTCATAGCCTCCTTTTTTTGACTGCCTGATTAAAAGAGGAAGTCGTTTGCCCGATTTTACCCGGAATGAGAAATGCTCCAGCGCTTTAGCCGGGATGGTACTTTTGGTGAATTCCCGAAGTTTTTCAGGAGTAATTTTTTCTTTTAATTGTTTCTTGGTAAAAAAAAATTTCAAAAGCGGTGGTTTTTCGTTAATGCTGCAAATAAATACCCGCATTCCCAATGTTTGCTGAAAAAATAGTGAATGCTGTAATAGAAGTTTTCCTTCATAATCGGGTGAAAGATAAACCACAATATTGTTTGATCTGTAATACATTTACCTTTTAAAGATTCTTGTTTCTTTATTCATATACGATAGTTTGTGTATTATTGTTTACTAATGTTCATTAAAAATTTATGAATTGACACAGAATTCATTTATTAGAATTTGATTTACAAATAATTACAAACAGGCTATTAAATAAAAGAGAGAAAATTGATGTAATTTAAAAAAATAATGCCCGATGAACCTAAGAGGAATAGATTCTCGTATAGTGAGAATATGTTTGTTATATTCAAGAGTAATAAAAACGAATACCATAAAACAAAACGTCCAAATTAGTTTGTGATGCTAAATGCTAAATTATTACCTTTTTTCTGGTTAGAATATTCACTTGAATGATAGTCAATTGCAGGTATTCAGAAAAAGATTCATAGACAATGAAAAAGGCTATCTTAAAGAAAATAGCAAAAGCTGAAAAAATTCTTCAGGAAGAAAAGGATGAATTATTGCGGATGGTTACTACCGACGGGCAATATGATTTCGGCAGCCCACGGGATTTTTTGCCTTTAGCTGAGGAGGATTCAAAATATCGAATTCGTAAGTTGGGCCTTCCAAAATTCCTTTTAAAATACTACCTGAACAAACTGTGTGACATTTACGGTCCCTACTCAGAAGATCAACCCGGCAAAAGAAAAAAATATTACAACAACGATTTGTACCTTGAAGGTTAAATTACTGAAAATGACTAACCTTATTTTCTCATTTTTACTAAGCAGGTGTAATTAATGAAAATTTAAATGAACCAGCTGTTGGGCATGGCTTAAAGTTACAAATGGGAAACAAATTTCTTGTGTGAAAAAAAGGCAGGTGACGCGCCTGCCTTTTAATTATCCCGGAAATGTGTCCTTTAATTTTCCGTAATGGTGTAAAGAACCTGTACGGAAAAAGTTTCTGCCATCACCATATCAATTTGATTTTCTTTTACTCCAAGACTGTATGTTAACCTGTGCCCTTTGCCTTCGCCATTTTCAGTGAAACAACTTCCAATATTTTCAACCACAATGGATGGTCCTTTCTTTAACGGTATTTTTTCTTGTTTTGCTTTACCCGTTTGGCCCCCTCCTGAATTTGCAGGTCCAACTTCCAGAAACAGTTCCATTCCATTTGGCAGATTTTCCTCCAGTTCTGCTTTAATCTTTCGCGTTTTTCCCTGACCGTTTCCGTTTTCTTGTTTTTCAACTAAAGAGGTGTAATTTAACCACAGGCTGTTGTTGGTTGCTGTGCCAAAATCAATTTTCTCTCCAGCTTCCAAACCTGATATATCAGGAGTTAGATTTATGGACGGTTCATTTCCCTCCGGTCCTTCTATTCCAATTAAAGCAACATCGGGAACAGTTATCCCAACAAAATGGCTAACTTCTTTTCCGTTATTACTCTCCTGCGAATATCCTTTAAATACCGGGGAGCAAAAAATAATGAGTGAAATAATAAAAATTAACTTTTTCATGATTGCTTTTGTAAAAAATTGGTTTGTAAAAAATCTTCAAGCGTTTCTGTGCCCATTACATTCCAACAGTAGTGCCAAACCACATAATCAATTGATATTTAAATCATTTTGCTTAAAATTAAATTTCAGGGAAAAATCATTTTGAGGAAAACAAGTTTCATTTTGGGACTAATTCTTGTCCATCTTACAAAAAACCATGTATTAACAACTTATTAACAAAAAACAGATTAAACCAACAAAAGAGCTTTTTGTCTTAATATAGTGAGAGAAATTAAACCATTTTTAGAAAAGAAAAAACAATGAAGCAAATAATGATGCAAAAAATTCTTATTTTAAATACACTTCTAATATTTCTGACAGTTATTCCTGCTGCAGGAAATTCACCGGAAGACGATTCAAAGGCAGCGAGAATTACAGGAATTGTTCTCGATGAGGCCAGCGGAACTTTCATGGAGTTTGCCAATATTGCTGTTTACAGCCAGGCCGATTCGTCATTGGTTTCCGGTGGAATTACCAATGAAAAAGGCTATTTCGAAATAGCAGGAATTGATTATGGAGAATATTATCTCGAAGCAAATTTTATTGGATTTGGAAAGGCGAAAGTTGAAGATATTGCCATCACCAGAGAAGAACCGGTTCTTGATGTAGGAAGAATTGAGCTGCGCCCATCATCGGTTGAATTGGAGGGAGTGGAAGTTGTTGCTGACAAAGCGCAGGTTGAGTTTAAACTCGATAAAAAAGTGGTAAACGTATCGCAGGTAATTAGCGCAGTTGGCGGAACCGCTGTTGATGTTCTGGAAAATACGCCTTCGGTTCAGGTTGATATTGAGGGAAATGTTTCTGTTCGGGGGTCTTCAAACTTTACCGTATTAATTGACGGCCGTCCAAGTGTACTCAGCGGCAGCGATGCCTTGCGGCAAATTCCCGCTTCGGCACTGGAAAATATCGAAATAATAACAAATCCTTCAGCTAAATATGAGCCCGATGGAATGGCCGGAATTATTAATCTGGTTACCAAAAAGAATTCGATGAACGGCTTGAGCGGTATTGTAAATGCATCGGTGGGAACCGGCGACAAATACCGGGGCGATTTTACACTGAATTACCGGACTGAAAAATTCAACTTTTTGCTTGGAGCCGACTGGCGCGATGAAACAAATTATGGAAATATGAGTTCCTCGCGCGAAACCTTTTCAAACGACACGACTACTTTTTTACTGATGGATGGTTCCCGCAATTTTAATCGCGGTGGAAACAACCTAAAAGCAGGAATTGAGTGGTTTGCATCTGATAAAACCACGTTTGGCCTTTCCGGAGAAACAGGAAAATCGAAAAACAGGGGATTTGGAAATGGTGAAACAAGGAGATATACTGAGCCTGAAAGTGAAAATATTTTTTCTGTTACTGAGGAGAATTCGGAAAGAACCAGCAATTTTTACAGTTTCAATTTCAATTTTCAACATAATTTTAATAACGAAGGGCATAAGATTGAGGGAATGGCCTTTTATTCGGGTGAAGAAAGCGATGATTTAGAGGAGGAAAGCGAAATACTTGCGAATTCACAATATCAAAAAACCGACCAGTTTATTGAACGGGTTTCAGCGCTTGAAACTGAAGAAGAAACAGAATTCAGGCTGAAGGTGGATTACACCAATCCGTTTAGTGAAACAGGCCGGCTGGAAGCTGGTTTACTGAGCCGAATAGACGCTGAAGTTGAGGGGCTCGATTTTAAGGTTTTTGATGAGGAAACCGGAAACTGGATTGTTAATGAGGATTATTCCAATGTAACTGATTTCAGGCGTGATATTCATGCAGTTTACACCACTTACAGCAACGCTTTTGGCGATTTTCAGTACATGGGCGGACTGCGTGGTGAACTTACCCTACGTGAGATTAAAAACACCAATGCCGCATCTACTGAACTCAACCGGTTCGATCTGTTTCCCACTGTTCACACTTCCTATAAATTAAATGAAAATAACGAGTTGATGGCAAGTTACAGCCGGCGTATTAACAGGCCATCGGGAAGAGACCTCGATCCGAATCCCAATTATTACAACCGTTATACCATCAGAATCGGGAATCCGAATTTGGAACCGGAATATACCAATTCTTATGAACTGGGCGCCATGCGGCGTTTTGGTGAAGGACGTTCGTATGTTTCGCTCGATGCATTTCACCGGGTTACAAACAACAAAATTGAAGGGTATCAAACCCTGGAGGATGATATTTTTTATTTAAGATCAGACAATTTTTCCAGAGATTATTCCACCGGATTGGAGTTTACCGGGAATATTAACTTTACGGAATGGCTGTTGGTAAATGCAAGTGTGTCAATGTATAATTACCGGTTAACCGGAGATTTATTAGGGGAAAGTATTGACAGGGAAAGCACCAACTGGAGCGGACGGATGAATACGACCCTGAAATTTGCAGAAAATTCGAGAATGCAGTTCAACGGATTTTTCCGCGGACCATCAGTTTCTGCGCAGGGTGAATCAAAAGCAATGTTTTTTTCGAATATTTCATACCGCCATGAGTTTTTTGATAAAAAGTTGTCGGCTACGTTAAGCGTTCGCGACCCGCTGGGAACAGCAAAATTTGAACGGGAATCCTATGGCGAAGATTTTAACAGTTGGTTTCAGTGGAAGCGTGAGCCGCGTGTGGTCATGTTAACTCTTAGTTACCGCATCAATAACTTCAAATCAGACGGAAGAGGAGATAATGGTGGTGGTGGAATGGATATGGGTGGAGGTGAATTCTAACCCAACCTGCTTTTTTTCTGTTTTTCCAGATAACGGCCTGCAATTTCAACTTCTTTATACCACTCTTCCCCATATTTTCGGGTCAGTGGTTCTTTTAGAAACTGGTAAAGTTTAACTTTTTGTGATTGACCACATTCACGGCCCGGTTTGCAGATTTTAAGTTCTTCATAATTGACTGCATCAAACCGCTTGTATTCGGTAATTCTGATGGGAAACAAATGGCAGGAAACCGGTTTTCGGAAACTGGTTTTTCCTTCAAAATAAGCTTTTTCGATGCTGCATTTCAAAATGCCTTTTTCATCAAGAAAAGAATAGGCACACTGGCGTTTGTTTACCAAAGGAGTTACCAGGTCGCCATCATCATCTATCATGGAAAAACCCTGTTTCTGAATTTCCTTCCGATGGTTTTCGGGCAGGTATTTCTCAAAAACAGGGTAATCGTTTTCAATAATTTTCGCCTCATCAGAAGTGAGCGGTGCACCGGAATCACCTTCAACACAGCAGGCTCCCTTGCATTTCAGTAAATCGCAAACAAAATGCTCTTCAAATATTGCCCGGCTGAGTATGGTGCGACCGATTTCAATCATGAAATCAAATTTCTGCCAGTCATTTCTTTGGGAACTTCTAACCCCATTACATTCAGAAGTGTAGGAGCAACATCAGCCAGAATTCCATTATCAAGCTTCATTTTGGTTTTATTGTTGCTCACAAAAATACACGGTACCGGATTTAAAGAATGGGCTGTATTTTCCGAGCCGTCTTCATTCACCGCATTATCGGCATTTCCATGGTCGGCAATAATCATCACATCGTAACCGCCTTCCAGCGCTGCCTCCACCACTTCTTTGGCACATTGGTCAACTGCCATAATAGCTTTGTATATGGCTTCATAAACACCAGTGTGGCCTACCATATCGCCATTGGCAAAGTTCAGGCAAACAAAGTGAGCAGCCTGGTTTTTCAGTTTTGGAACGATGGCATCTTTCACTTTTGGCGCCGACATTTCGGGCTGAAGATCATAAGTGGGAACTCTTGGCGACTGAATCATGATGCGCTCTTCCCCTTCAAAAGGTTCTTCTCGCCCACCGCTGAAAAAGAAAGTTACGTGAGCATACTTTTCAGTTTCGGCAATGCGTATTTGTTTCAATCCGGCTTTTGAAACCACATCGCCCATGGTATTGGTAACATTTTCCTTATCGAAAATTACGTTAATACCTTTAAAATCCGATTTGTAGTTGGTCATGGTGTACCACTGTAAATCCATGGTGTGCATTCCGTATTCCGGCAGGTCTTGCTGAGTAAATGCAATGGTTGTTTGGCGCAACCTGTCAGTGCGGAAGTTGAAACAGATAACCACGTCGCCCTCTTCGATTTTAGCTAAGGGTTCACCGTTTGCATCCACCATTACAATGGGTTTCATGAACTCGTCGGTAACACCATTGTCGTAAGATTTTTGCACCGCCTCCAGAATATCGGTTGCTTTTTCGCCTTTTCCCTGAGTGTATAAATCGTAAGCCAGTTTCAGGCGGTCGTAATTTTTATCGCGATCCATTCCGAAATAGCGTCCAATTAAGGAAGCAAATTTGGCTTTGGTAGGTTTCAGGGCTTCCAAATCATCTTTGATAAAACCATAGCCGGAACGTGGGTCAGTATCTCGTCCGTCAGTTAACCCGTGAATAAAAATATCTTCCAAGCCCATGTCCGTTGCAACCTGGCAAAGCGCCACCATGTGTGCGCTCAATGCGTGCACGCCACCAGGGCCAATGAGACCAATCAGGTGAACCTTTTTATTATTTTCTTTGGCGTAGGTGTATGCTTTAACAATTTGCGGATTATTCCACAACGATTTGTCTTTAATGGCGCGGGTAATTTTCACCATGTCCTGGTAAAGTACGCGCCCGGCGCCAATATTCAGGTGGCCTACTTCAGAGTTTCCCATTTGCCCGTCGGGCAAGCCAACATGTTCACCGGAGGCAAGCAATTGAGAGTGCGGATATTTTTCAATTAACGAATCCATAAACGGAGTGGGAGCCTGAGAAACGATATCGCGTTTCGAACCGTCGCCAATTCCCCATCCATCGAGGATCATCAGTAATGTTTTTTGAACTTCAGCCATTGTATTTATTTAAATTCCCTAATAGAATTTTGCTCTTTGATCTTCAACCTCAGCCTTCTCTCTGTGAGCATTATAAGCCTGTGATGAAGCTCTGAAAGTCAGATTTTGCGCAAGACGTGCTTTTTCGTTTTCAATATTCTGATCTTCTCCTTCATTTACGGTAGTGACTTTTACAATAAAAACACCGTTATTGCCTGCAACAGGCTGAGAAATTTGGTCAGGAGAAAGGCTTGTTGCTGTACCAATTACTTTAGGTTCCATGCCAATGCCGGGAATTTGAATGGAGGTAAAATTAACATTGGCAGCATTTCTCACCGTAGTGCCAAGTTCCGATGCAACTGCCTCCAAATCGGTTTTTCCACTCATAGCAGTTTTGGCCTTTTCAACTAAAAACTCACCTTTCTTTTGTTTAAGAACGGCCAATTCAACACGATCTTTTACACTTTCGAAACTGGCAACTCCTTCTTCAGTTGCTGAAACCAGGGTTGCAATAACAAAATTATCGCCAAAATCGAAAATGGTTGAACCTTGCAGGTCTTGTATAATTGTACCGACTTTCGAGTCGTAAGCAGCCCGAATCAAAGGCCTTGAATTTTCGAGTGCGCCAACTTGTCGATCAGTTTCCCTGAGTGAAGCACTTCTTTTATTCAGGTTTTGCTCGGCTACAGCAGCGTCAAAGTCTTCCTTTGTCAGGTTTTTGCCTGCAAACTCACTGGCTTTTGCGTAAACACTCTGGTAGGTTTGTGTACTTGGCGTAACATTTCTAACCAGGTATGCCACCTGTACCTGACGTGTTTCCGGTCCGCGGGCAGTAGTTTGTATAATATGAATTCCGAATTGTGAATTAACAATAGTAACTTCGTTCACTTTGTTACTAAATGCTGCGTCTTCAAATGGTTTAACCATCATACCACGGCCAAACCACCCCAGGTCTCCGCCCTGAATGGCAGACCCCTGATCCGATGAAAATTCCATAGCCAGGGTTGCAAAATTACTTCCGTTTTCGATAGCAGTTTTTAAACTATCGGCTAATGCCTGCTGGCTAATCATTTCCTCTTGTGTGTTCACCTGAAGCAAAATGTGCCTTGCTTCTACCGAATCGGGCATCATTTCTGAGGCATGCAATTTTGCCAGTTTATAGGCATCATCTTCGAAATAGGGTCCGAAAATGGCATTTATTTCTGCATCGGTTTCAAAAATCCAGGTGGCAATATCTTCCGGAAGATCTTCTTTTTTGTACCATGTATCATCAAAGCCAACATCAGAATTGGAATTTACAAATGATACATTATTCGATGCCGAGGCAAAATCAGAAACAATGCTATTTATCCACTCTTCTGTTGCAGCAAAATCTTCACTTGAAGGTTCAACCGGAAAAGTAATGTATTCAACCTGACGTAACTTTTCCTGATTGTAATTATTCTGGTTTTGATTGTAATAATCTCTCAACTCTTTGTCGGTTACAACAACCTGAGTGTCGGCTACTGAGTTGTGATTAAGCATGATATAATCAAAACTAACTTGTTTGTTACGGCCTTCCAAACTGTTTTCAGCTTCAAGAGAAGTTACATACAGACCTTTCCCAACCAAATTATTGTATTTGCTTTGAATGCGTTCGTCCACAATTTGGTCTTCGAGGTAGAGCCAGTACTGACGTTGTTCAGGTGCTACTCCGGTTTCCAGATTCCGAAGGAATTGAACCACTGCACCGCGGTCAACCTGTCCTGTTTCAGGATTCCGAAAAAGTTGCTGAACAATTGGGTGAAGATTTGTTCCCTGCAGCATATCGAAAAGTTCGTCTGAACTAACCTTAATTCCAAGGTTTTCGTAAACATCAGTCATCACAATATTGCGAATCATTGTTTGCCAGGTTTGTTCGCGCACCTGCACCCATGTATCTTCATCTAACTGGTTTTGCTGGGTATTCATACGGTAAATATCACCCAGTTTTTCAACTTCCTGCTGAAATTGCGGATATTGAATGGATTCTCCATTAATTTCACCTACTTCCATGCGATTGCCCTGAAGAAGTGAACTACCTCCCTGAAACATGTCGCCAAGAATAAATGCCGCAAGTGAAATTCCAATTACAATTGCGACCAATAATCCTGCTTTTGTCCTAATCGTTTGTAACGTTGCCATTGATTTACAGTTATTTTAATGCAAATTTTACTTGTTTTTTTTCGAGCTACGAAGATAGTAATTTTCAAAAGAAACCATGAGAAATTATTTATTTTTGGGGAGGGAGTTTGTTCTCATAAGCATTCTTCTAAAAATCAATATTTTGTATGTTATTTTTGTGGATTTTAAAA
Source organism: Mariniphaga sp. (assembly GCF_041687215.1). Taxonomy (NCBI): domain Bacteria; kingdom Pseudomonadati; phylum Bacteroidota; class Bacteroidia; order Marinilabiliales; family Prolixibacteraceae; genus Mariniphaga; species Mariniphaga sp. Next base: position 27,099 of record NZ_JAWLCI010000009.1, on the reverse strand, counting down.
CGAATAATTTATATCGGAATGTTTGTTTTTAAATCAGGCGAAATGCATAAAAGGAATCATTACTGCTAATTTTCAAATTCGAGTTCCCGTCGGTTGACATTTTGTTGTACATTATTTTCCGGCGTTGGCGGCAAAGAATCGGTTGCGGATGGTTCAACATTGATATAAATTGTTCCTTTGGGATTTTTAATTCGCCAGTTTTGTAATGACTGGTCAGACTGAAATCCAATTCCGGTAATAATCTGGTCTTCGCGGATTATTCGAACAAATTCCTCAGTATGTATTCTTTCTTCTTTTTCCTCCCAAATAAGGTGTTCGGTTTTTAGTGTGTCGCCCTGGGCATTGGTAGCCACTACATTATTTTTTGCCTCCCACTTTTCATCTCTTTCAAATTGTTTGGCATAGTCGGCAGTAATGCTGGAAATTATATTTTGGTGTTCGTCGAATTTAACCAATTCAATTCCTTCCGGAAATTCAACGTAAGGTTTTCCTTCGCCTTCGAATCGCAGGAGTTTGGGAGCTTTAAGTGAAAATCTCACTTCTCCGCTGTCGGTAAACATGGTTGCGTAATTAGTAGCTTCTACTGTGGGAAGGTTTTCGGGTGAGCTGAATGCTTTGATTTGTTCTATATTGTTTTCGCAGGCAAACAAAAGAAATGCAGCCCCTGTAAAAAGGGCTGCAATCCTTAAAAAATGTAATATTTTGATGGTATTAAAACCGAACTTTTGTAGTTTCATTAATCCAACCTCCTACTTTGTAGGTTTGCCCTTCCTGCAAACTACGGAAGAAAGCTTCTTCCTTGTTTGGGAAATACCTGCGGTAGCTATTTGCTTCTTTTGATGCGTCAACTGCGCAGTCGGGATTTGAGCGTGCACGTTCATAATAATCAACGGCCAGCCAGAATACGGTTGATTTTTCAAAATCATCAGAGCCATAAGAACGGCTTGCAGCGACGTAAATATTTCCAATTAACATTAATGCTTCGCAATAATCCGAATTAATTTCAAGTGCTCTTCTGGCATAGCTTCTGGCTTCCTGTAAAGCATTTTCTTTGGCATAAATAAAAAGTGCGTATTCGTAATAATATTTTGACAGCAATTCTTTGTCAGTTTCCTGCTCCATAGCCTGCTGATAATATTTTTTTGCCCTCTCGGAATCATCTCTTTTTAAATAGCGACGTGCCATGTTGAAAGCAGCTTCGGCAGATGGTTCAAGCTCATAAAGCCTTTCTGTGGCTTCAGAGAACAACGGTGATTCTTCACATTTGGCATTTCCCAAACGTCGCAGCATATTTTTTATGAAATCAACATCGCTGATATTTTCCTGATATTGTGGCGTGAATATGCTTATAAGCGCTTCACAGTCAGCAGCACCTGATGTACCAAAAATGTCTTCAATATATGCCTGAACATCGGTTACGTTTTTAATGGTCTCTTCATCAGTAGTTTTTTCACGTATTGAATTCAAAATTGAATTACAGGAATCGTAATTTTTCACTACTGTTTCCTTGGGCAAATCACCCAGTTTAAAAAGTGAGCGCGTGGTTTGCATCAACAAAACCAACACCGGAAGTTCAGTCTCATTTCCTCTTTCAGTAACTGATTCACTTAACCAGTCATACCCTTTTTTCATGGTTTCTTTTAAATCGCCGTTGTCCTGCTCCCTGTCGTTGTCGAGTTTATATTTTAACCAGTCGGCGGCTTTACGGCCCAGCACATATCCTTTTTCTCCGAAATGTCTGATTCTTTTATCGTAGAGCTTCATTAAATCGTCAATGTACTTACTTTTTTCTTCGGGAGTTGAAGCGTTTTCAATCAGCTTTTGATGCATGTTCGCACCATGGATGTAAAGGTTTAGTGTTGATTTCGGATATTTGTTGTAAACCATTCTCCAGTGTGGCAAGGCCGATTCTATATTGTCTTGTTTGTAGAATTCGTTATATAAAGACAATTCGTTCATAAAATCCCTGTCTTGCTCACGAATGAGTTCTTCTGCTGATTTAAGTACAACGTCCCCAGATTCTATTTCTGTTTCATCACCCGGAAGTTTGCCATCGAAAGCAAAGTCGAAAACATCACCCGGTTTATCTGAAATATCCAACCGTTCCGATTCGTTAATGAATGTAAACCTGATCCATTTGGTTTTATCACTGGCTTCCAGTTCATATTTTCCATCGAAACTGGTCATCATTGTGCCGCCACGGTGTGCTTCAACAGTAACTCCTGCGGCTGGTTTACCTTCGCGGTAAACAGTGCCTTTAATTACTCTCTGAGCCTGAATAGTTGTGACGGCTGCCAAAACCAGGGAGGCCATTAAGAGCGATATGCGAAAAACAGCTTTCATAGTTTTATATTTATTAATGTTTTTACTTTATTTTAATCAAATCTTCGTTGTATAAACCACAAGTCGTACAAGTTTACGCTGAGGTTTAATTTTGCATAATTTTCAAGAACTAAGTTGTTTTGTATTGTTCCTCTTCTTCCCAGCTCGGCCGAAATATTGATGGTAGAATTGGAACGATAAACCGGTAATCCTACTCCAAAACTTATGCCAAAATCGTTAATTTGCTGGTTATCAAACTCAAGGTATGTATTTTCATATTTCAATCCCGCCCGGTATGCAATGCGGTTGAGATAACTCCGAATGGAGAACTTGTCAGGAATCCATTCTGCTCCAAGGGCAAATTTATTTAAATCTGTTAAAACATCGCTACCTCCGCCCGGTAAATTTACATCTGACCAACCTTGTCGGTAATAATCTGCATTTATTTCCAGTGAATTATTTTTTACGTAAGAAATTCCAAATCCGTAAGTAAGCGGAAATTCAAGATTCCCTTTTTCTTCAGTCCTGAAAGGTTTTATGGTGTCCTGGTCGGCACGGGTTGTATTATTTACCTGTATTTGAATGTATTTGGTGTTCAAATCGGAATAAAACCGGGTAAAGGTGGGTTTGTTTTCAACTATTGCAGCCAGGGTAATTCGCTGCTCGTTTTTTAATGGGATAGTAGCTTGCGCCCCCAAGCTCAGGTTGAAATCGCGAATTCTTAAAGATTCATTCCGTTGATTGGTATAAAAATCGCCGGCATCTAAAAAATAGGTTTGTGCACTGCGGTTAAGCAAACCAAACATATAGTTCAGATTAGCGCCCACCGAAATATTTTTTACCGGGTCAACCGCCAGGCCCAGATATGCTTTCGACAGCGATCCTTCTCCGGCATACCTGTAAAGGATGTTTCCGGTATTTTCCACTTCATCGGTAACTTCCACGTTGTAGCCAACATCGGAGTAAGGGGTAAGCCCCAGCGAAGTTGCCATCCAGTTGGTAATCTGGAAATTCATGGCAAAATACCTGAAATTGAAATCGTTGGCATTCATGCTGGTAATGTCGTTGCTGTAATTGGCAAATTTACCACTCACACCAAACTCGAACATAAAACCAAGAGAATCAACAGATGTAAAAGATGCAGGGTTCGAGGTGTTAATTTGCTGGTTATTTCGGCTGGCCAGCGAGGCGCCGCCCATAGCGGCTGTTCGCCCAAAACTGTATGGCTGAAGGTCGCCTAAACCAAACCGTGAATACGGTGAACTGGTGTTGTTATTAAATTGTGCAAACAATAAAGCCGGCATCAAAAGCATTCCGGCCAGTAAAATTACGCTTCTAAGTCTCCCCATTATGTTCTAATATGCGGTTTAAACCGATGGCTATTAAATTGAAATGTACAAAGAAAGAATTTTTTAATTTCTTATCAAAAAAATTGGCATCGCCTCCGGTAATAATAACGTTTAAATTTTTATAAAATTCCTTAAATGTATCAATGGCTTTATCTACCTCAAAAACAACACCATGCTGAACTCCAGCCCGAATTGCTTCCTCAGTGGTTTTCCCAAAAAGTTTTCCAAAATCTTTTTTCTCAACCAATGGTAAACGACCGGTGAACTGATTTAGTGCTTTAAATCTCATGTCAAGGCCGGGTGAAATGTTACCGCCCATGTACTGCCCATTTTCGTTGACCAAATCGTAGGTAATTGCAGTTCCGGCGTCAATTACCAGCACATTTCTGTTTGGGTAAAGATGTAAAGCTCCCACTGCTGCTGCAATCCTGTCCTTTCCAAGTGTTTCTTTTGTTTGGTAGCAATTTTCAACCGGCAATAAAGTGCCCGCATCCAATTCAATAAAGCGTTTAAATTTTTGCTGAAGCTGTTTCTTTAATTCAGGCGAATAATCTTTTACCGTTGAAAGAATAACCTTTTCTAATGAAGGGTGTTCCTTTAACAGCACATCAATATGCGATGGCAAAAATTCATCTACCGGCACCGAAATCATCTCTTCGCCGTGGTTGAACACCGAAAATTTGGTACGTGTATTTCCTATGTCAATTATCAGGTTCATTTTAATCGATAATCCGCTGGGTAATATCGAGGGCTTTTACCGAATGAGTGAGTGCGCCAATGGAAATATAATTTACACCGGTGGCTGCCACTTTTCTGATTCGTTTCAATGTCATGTTACCCGAAGCTTCAATTTTTGCACGGCCTTTAATTAGGTCAACCGCCTCCCTCATCATTTTGGAACTCATATTATCGAGCATAATGATATCCACATCGGCATTCAAAGCTTCCTGAACCTGGTTCAGGTTTGAAGTTTCCACTTCAATTTTAATGCTTTTCGGGATTTTTGAACGGATTGCGTCCACAGCTTGTTTAATGCTGCCGGCAACCTGAATATGGTTGTCTTTTATCATCACCATATCGTACAATCCGAAACGGTGATTAGAAGCTCCACCCATTCGCACGGCATATTTATCGAGGTACCGGTAACCAGGTAACGTTTTTCGGGTGTCCAGAATTTCCACATTGTGACCTTCAATTTCTTTCATGCATTTATTGGCATAAGTTGCAATTCCCGAAAGGCGTTGTAAAAAGTTCAGGGCTTTGCGTTCGCCGGTGAGCAATGCGCGGTAGTTTCCTTTAAATTCCGCAATCACATCGCCCGGTTTTACTTTGCTGCCATCAGGAAGCATCACTTTCCATTCAATCTGTGGATCGAATTTTTTAAACACCATTTCAGCTACAGGAAGCCCGGCAATTACACCATCTTCCTTGGCAACCAGAATTGCGGTTTTACTGGTATCGGGCGGAACCAGATTGTTGGTAGTAATATCACCGTCGCCAATATCTTCGGCATAAGCCAAATCGAATAAAACCTCAGCCGATTTTAATATTTTTTCATCTATCATTTCTTCTCTCTCCTGACTGGTTCAAATTGAATTTCTTTGTTTTTCTGCTGTAATATGTGTAATTCAAAATTGGGGTTTTCCTTCGGGAAGTCAGTTCGTATGTGCCCTCCCCTGGATTCTTCTCGTGTTAATGCGGCATTCGCAATTAAACGGCTTATTGTTGAACTGCTTTTTATTTTCAGCAGGTTATAGTCATTCTGAATATTTTCGTAATCTTTTTCAATTGCTTCAAATTTACTTATGGCTTCTTCCAATCCCTGTTTATTCCTGACAATACCCAAATTTTTCATCATTTGAGATGCAATTTCATTCTGAATTTTTAGAAATGTATTTTCCGTGGCAGAGTTTGGAAATACCGGTAAAATCTCAGGCAGATTTTTTTGAGGCCAGGAAAGTTTAGCTGCAGTTTCACTGGCGCGTTTTCCAAACACCAGACACTCGAGCAAACTATTACTGGCCAGTCTGTTAGCACCCATCACACCTGTTGATGCAGCTTCGCCACAAACAAATAGGCCGTTAACGTTTGTTTCGCCATTCAAATTCGTGTGGATTCCACCAACCATGTAATGAGCAGCAGGAGAAACCGGCAGCAAATCTTTTGCAAGGTCTAAACCAAATTCTTGCAGTTGAAGGTGAATATTTTTAAATCGCGATCTAATTTTCCTGGCATCCAGATGCTCCAGCGAAAGGTAAACATAATCTTTCCCCGATTCCTGAATTTCCCTGAAAATATTAAAAGCAACCACATCGCGCGGGGCAAGTTCGGCAAGCGGATGAATGTCTTTCATAAACCTTTTACCCTTATGGTTGAGCAGCCAGGCGCCTTCTCCGCGAACTGCCTCGCTAATCAGGTATGCTTCCTTACCTGGAATATAAAGAGCCGATGGATGAAACTGGATGAATTCTATATCAGAAACCTTTGCTCCGGCTTCCCATGCAAGTGCAATGCCATCGCCGGTTGCAGTGTGCGGATTGGTTGACCGGGCAAAAATGCGGGAAAGTCCTCCGGTGGCAAGAATTACTGCTTTGGTTTTAAAAAGCAGATTTTTCCCGGTTTTAAAATCCAAAGCCTGCACTCCGGCAATGCATCCATTGTTTTTCAACAATTTTACTGCCGTAGTATATTCAAAAGGAGTGATATTTTTTTGTTGTTTAACTTGCTGAAGAGTAAAACAGGTTAGCATTTTTCCTGTTGCATCGCCTCCTGCGTGCAAAATCCGGCGCCTGCTGTGAGCGCCTTCAAGTCCGAGTACAAATTTGCCGTTTTTTTTGTCGAATTGCATTCCCAGATCAATCAATTCCAAAACACGCTCTTTTCCTTCGTTTACTAAAATACGCACGGCATCTTCATCGCAAAGTCCCCGTCCGGCTATCAGTGTGTCTTCCATGTGCAATTCCGGCGAATCGTCATCGGCTATGGCTGCAGCAATGCCACCCTGTGCATAATATGAATTGCTGGTATCGAGTTCCGATTTGGTAACCACAGCAACATTTCCAAATTTTGAAGAATAAAATGCCGCAGTTAGCCCGGCGAGGCCACTCCCAATGACAACCGTATCAAATTCAAATATTTGCATGGAATTGCTTTTCGTAAATGCGCGGCAAAGTTACTATTTCTTTCAAGTAAATGCGCGATTTTCTTTTAAAGCTTTTTTTATTCCGGCAGATAATCTGGCCGAACTGGCGAAAATGTTTCCAGCACAATGGAATCTTCAAGAATTTCCACTTCATGTTCAACGTTTTCCGGAATGCTCCAGGCGTCACCGGGATGGGCCATTTGCCATTTATTCCCTATTCTGAAATTCAGTTTTCCTGAAACAAGTGTTCCTGTTTGTTCATAGGGATGACTGTGAGAAGGTAGCCTGTGACCTTTTGCAAGTTTAAATTCGCAGAGATTTGTCTTTTCACCAAAAGCCAGCGGGCGCATTTCAACACCTTTCATGAGCTGGCGGGAATCGTATGTATTTCTTTTTGTAAACATAAAAGTTAAACGTAATCCATTACCCTGCCAGCAATCTGCAGTAATGAAATTTCTGCCAGTTTAGTCTGAAACTTTACCGAGATAAGCCGTTCCTCGGCATCGAGCAGGCTTTTTTGCACCTCGCGCAGTTCCAGTCCCGACAAAGCGCCCAACCGGTAACGTTCCAGTGCAATTTCCAGGTTTTCGCGGGCCACATCCAGGTTTTGCTCTTCCATTTGCACCAGGCGCAGGTTGTTTTCATATGCATAATAAACCGTCAGCAATTCAGCTTTAATATCCTGCTCAATTTCCTGATAGCGGTACATCCGGTTTTCAACTTCAATTAAAGCGTTTGTTTTTTCGCGCCGGCGGTTAAACCCGTTAAAAATATCCATGCCAAGGGTAAGTCCGTAATTGAATGTTCGGGTTTGCTGGTTGGAAAGTGCCAGTTCCCCGTAATCGCTAATGGTTCCGGTGCCGTAACCGCGGTAAGCGTAATTATACCCAGACGAAAGGTTTAAATAGGGATATGAGCGTGAAGAAATAATTTTATGATCCAATTCAGAGATGACCTGATTTTTTTGAGCTATCTGCAAACTGGTGTTAAAATCGAGGGTCAATTCCAGTAACTCTTCATAAAGCAAATCGGAATTAAAAACGATAGATGTATCGAGCAGAACAATATCAGTCTCCAGGTTTTCCAGTGCCATTAGTTTTTTAAGTCGCACAGCCGATTCAAGTATGGCTTCGTTTTGACGGGCAAGCCGCGAACTGTCAGCATTCAGATAAACAATGGACTGCAACAGTTCAAGTTTGGAAGAGGCGCCTAAAAGATATCGTTCTTCATCAATCCGCACCCGCTCTCTTGAAAGTGAAACAGCGTACTCCATATTGTTGAAGTAATTAAGCTGCTGAATATGATAATAATATTCGGCTACAATTTGTGCCACGAGATTTTCCATCGACATTTGGGTATTCAATTCCCCCATTTGTTTCAGTTCATTGAGTTTCTGATAAGAGGTCTGAATATTAAATCCGCGAAACAAAGGCATGTCCAGATTTAATGCCGCTGTACCAGTGGTATTATAAACACCGGTTGAAACCTTTTGCGTACCGTCGTTCATGTTTTGGGTGGTAGAAGTTAAATTTCCTCCAAAACGGTTTGTTGTGGTAACCGATGGTAAAAATCCTGCATTGCCGCGGGTGTAATTGTTACCTGCAATTTCTTCCTGGTTGCGGGCCACTTTTACTGAAAAATTTTGTTCCAGGCCGGTCACCACACAACGGCTGAGGTCATAAACTTCCTGAGAATAAATAATACCAGGAGAAATCAAAAGGAGAATAACCGGAATTAAAATTTTTAGTTTATGCAGGTTGTTCATTTTTATCAGGAGTATTCGCATTTTCACTTATATTTTTTGATTCGCTTGAAATAAAGAGATAAATTCCAGGTACAACGTACAATGTCAGGAAAGTTGCAATCAGCAAACCTCCAACTACGGCAGTACCCATGGCAACACGGCTTTGGGCGCCTTCACCAAACCCCAATGCCAGGGGCATAATTCCAAGTATGGTTGACAAACTGGTCATAAGAATTGGCCGGAAACGAGCTGCCGAAGCAAATTTAATCGCTTGAAATTTTGTCATTCCGGCAAGTTTACGTTGGTTGGCAAATTCAACAATTAAAATTCCGTTTTTGGAAACCAGCCCGATGAGCATGATAATTCCAATCTGGCTGAAAATATTCATGGTAATATCGAAATACCACATAAACAGCAGGGCGCCGGTTAACGCAAGCGGAACAGTCATCATTACAATGATGGGGTCTTTAAAGCTTTCGAACTGGGCAGAAAGCACCAGAAAAATAAGCACAATGGCCAAAACAAAAGCAAACATCAGGCTCGAAGAACTTTCCATAAAATCTTTGGAATCACCGTCGAGTGCAGTCCTGAACGAATCGTCAAGCACTTTGTCCCGAATTCTGTCCATTTCCTCAATTCCCTGGCTAATGGTTGTGCCGGGTGCAAGGTTGGCCGAAATGGTTGCCGAAACAAAGCGGTTGTATCTGTAAAGTTCCGGCGGAGCTGTCGATTCTTTAAGGGTAACAAAATTATCGAGCTGAACCATTTCACCTTTGTCGTTTCTAACGTAAAGCGATTTCAAATCGAGAGGTTTGTTCCTGTCTTGCCGGTGTAATTCGCCCAAAATCTGGTACTGCTTTCCGTTCATAATAAAATAACCGAAACGTTGTCCGCTGAGCGCCAGTTGTAGTGTTTGCCCAATATTTTGCGTGGAAACACCCAACAGGTTAGCTTTGTCGCGGTTAATTTCAATCTGCAATTCTGGTTTGGTGAATTTCAGGTTGACGTCGGGCATTACATATATGGGATTGTTGTTCACTTCGGCCATAAATTCAGGCAATACCTCTCTTAATTTGTCAATTGTAGGAGCCTGAATAACATATTGAATTGGCGGCCTGGCGCGCCTTCCGCCAAAGGTTGACTGTTGAACCACGGTAGCTCTGGCTTTTGTTTTTTTCCTGAGTTCGGTGGTCAGTTCGTTGGCAATCTCCTGCTGTGAACGATCCCTGTTATCGGGGTGGGTAAGCACCACCCGCACAAATGCCCAACTTCCTCGCACCAGTGTGGTAATATTTTCTCTCTCTGGAATAACATCCTCAACCAATTTTGCAATATCTTCAACATAGTCGTAGTTGAATTCGTAAGTTGCTCCTTCAGGCGAGGTAACCCGCGCACTCATTTGCGAACGGTCTTCAAGCGGGGCCATTTCAGCAGGAATAATTCGCCATAAACTGTAAATCAGTACGAAAGAACCTAATAAAATAAGAATTGAAAGGTATTTTCTTTTCAAAAATCCTTCCAGAGAGTTTTTGTATGCATTATTAAGCCTTACAAAATATTTTTCAGACCAGTTGTAAAACCGATTGTGCTTTTGCCTCGATTTCAGCAGTTTGGTAGAAAGCATTGGCGTAAAAGTAAGAGCAACAAACGATGAAATCATAACTGCTCCTGCAATTACTATACTGAATTCGCGGAAAAGTCTTCCGGTCATTCCTTCAAGAAAAACAATAGGAAAGAATACGGCAACCAGTGTAATTGTTGTGGCAATGATGGCGAAAAATATTTCGTTCGAGCCTTTTATTCCCGCTTCAAGCGGGGTCATTCCCTGTTCAATTTTCACATAAATATTTTCCATCATTACAATGGCATCGTCAACCACAAGCCCAATGGAAAGAACAATAGCAAGCAGGGTAAGCACATTAATGGTAAATCCGGCAAGGTACATGATGAAAAATGAACCGATAAGCGAGACGGGAATAACCAAAATGGGGATTATGGTAGTGCGCCAGTCGCGCAAAAAGAAAAAGATAATTACCACCACAAGAAAAAATGCGAGATAAATGGTGGTTTGAACTTCGCTGATGGATGAACGAATATATTTGGTGTTATCAAATCCGATTTCAATTTCTACATCGTCTGGGAGGTCTCTTTTAATGAATTCCAGCCGCTGGTAAACATCATCCACAATATCAATATGGTTTGCACCGGGTTGTGGAATAATTATGGTGGCAATCATTGGAATGTCGTTCATCTTCATAATTCCCCGTAAATCTTCCGGACTCAGTTCGGCACGTCCAATGTCCCGAACGCGGACAAGCTGGTCGCCCGACTGTTTAAGAATCAGGTTATTAAATTCCTGCGGTGTGGTCATTAACCCGAGTGTGCGAATAGTCAGTTCTGTTGTATTTCCTTCAATACTTCCTGCCGGAAGTTCCACATTTTCGCGCATAATAGCATTTCGCACATCAAGCGGAGTCATTTGGTAACCTGCAAGTTTGGCCGGATCGAGCCAAATACGCATGGCATACCGTTTTTCGCCCCAAATGCCTACTGAACTCACTCCTGAAACAGTTTGCAATTGTTCCTTGAAAGTGAGCTCTGCAATTTCCGAAAGCCCGAGCAACGAGCGTTTCGGACTTTTTATAGCAATCATCATGATAGGCTCGGAATCTGCATCAGCTTTTGAAACAGTTGGCGGATCGCAGTCTCGTGGCAGATACCGCTGAGCCTGAGAAACTTTGTCACGTACATCGTTGGCGGCGGTTTCAAGGTCAACCGACAACTCAAATTCCACACTTATCCGGCTGCTTCCCTGGCTGCTGCTGCTGGTCAGGGTTCGAATTCCCGGAATCCCATTAATTGATTGTTCAAGCGGTTCGGTAATCTGAGATTCAATAACATCGGAGTTTGCACCCGGATAAGAGGTACTTACAGAAATAATGGGCGGATCGACGCTGGGAAATTCTCTCACTCCCAGGAAAGTCATTCCAATGGCGCCAAAAAGCAAAATGACCAGGGAAAATACCGTGGCCAGTACCGGACGTTCTATGCTGACGGATGAAAGACTCATTGAATTTCGTTTACTAAATGTTGGTTTGTAACTAAAGTATCAAGCTGAACAGGAAGATCGTCTCTTAGCTGAAGAGTTGCAGAAGTGAGCAACGTATCCCCAAAATTCAATCCTGTTCTGATTTGAATATGTGACTCTGTTCGCAATCCTGTCGTAACTTTTCTTTCGCGGGCTTTTCCATTGCTAAAAATAAAAACTTTTTCTCCTTCCATTTCAGGAATTAAAGCTTCGGTGGGAATGGAAACGGCGTTTTCAATTTCCGAAAGCCTTGCCCTTACACTGGCAAACCGGCCCGGTTTCAATTCTTCGTTCGTATTCGGATAAAGCGCCCGAGCTACAATGGTACGCGTATTCATATCCACTTTGGGGTCGATGGCATAAACCTGAGCTTCAAATGATTTTGGAATTCCATCAATGTCAAATGAAATGGAAAACCCCGGTGTTACCTCGCCTGCATATCTTTCAGGGATGGAAAACTCGATTTTCAGCGGTCGTGTTTTCACCAGTCTTACAATTTTAGTTTGTGTAGTGGCAAAAGCGCCTTCAGAAATCATTCGCAAGCCTACTATTCCGTCGAAAGGAGCACGTAGTTCGGTTTCGGCAATTCGGGCTTCTATGAGCATAATGTCTGCTTCAATCGATTGTAGTTCAGTTGCCACCTGGTCGTAACTTTCGCGGCTGATGGCATCCCGGTCCAACAATTGTCGTTGCCTGAATTCACGTTCCTGGACAAGTTTCTGTTGTGCCTGTAATTTTAACAATTGTGCCTGCAAGGGTCTGTCATTTATTTTGGATAGTAATTCGCCCTTCTTCACTCTTCGGCCTTCATCAAAATAAAGGCCTACCACTTTACCTGAGGTTTCAAAAGCCAGGTCAACTTCCTCATCGGGAAGTAATGAGCCGGTACTGTAAATCATTTCGTTCATTTTGGTGGGAACCAAAACATAACCGCTTGCAAACAACGGTTGCTGTCCTCCGCCCATTCCACGCATTCCAGGTTGTGTACCGCTCCCCTTTTCTGAACTGAACATCGGTTTTAATTTCGGGTAAAATATAATTCCTGCCAACACCAATGTCAGGATAACTGTTATGGAAACTCTGAAAATATTTTTACTTGCCACGTCCTTAAATTGTTAAATAAATTTTAATATGGTTTTTTCTTTTCTAAGCTGGTTAGACTGATAAAGTATTAAAAGGTTAAATCAGCGAAACGCCAAATTTAAAAAAATGTTTTTGTAATTATTCCGTTTTTACAGCAACCTCTCCAATCATCTCCTCCAAAATATACCCTGCAGTTTCCACATTCGGTACATTGGAGAAAGTGAGTGTGAGTTTATGATTTCGCTCACGCATCTGTCCTTTGGTTTTGCCTTGCTGAATGTATTGTACGATTTTCAGAAACAGCGCAGACTGGTAAAACGGCGACTGCTGGTCGGAAATAAAATAGCAAATCATTTTGCCTTCTTTCAGAATTATTTTTTCCATGCCCAGTTCAATGGCTTTCCAGCGGAGTTTCACCACTTCGAGCAGTTCGCGGGTTTCCGGGGGAAGTTCACCAAACCGGTCTTCCAGTCCGCCGCGGAATTGTTCCAGTTGTTTTCCGTTTTCAATGTTATCCAGTTCACGGTAAAGCAGCATCCGTTCAGAGCTTCCGGGAATGTAATTTTGCGGGAACAGCAGTTCCATGTCGGTATCGATTTGGCAATCCTGCGTAAATTTAATATTAATAAAAGCTTGTGCTTGTTTCTGATCATGCTCTTTGAAAACGCCCTTGAACTCTTCCTGCCGTAGTTCCTGAACCGCTTCGTTGAGTATGCGGTGGTAGGTTTCAAACCCGATGTCGGCAATAAAGCCGCTTTGTTCGGCGCCCAGCAGATTTCCGGCCCCGCGGATATCGAGGTCTTGCATGGCAATGTTGAAACCACTGCCCAAATCGGAAAATTCCTCAATAGCTTTGAGTCTTCGTCTGGCTTCGGAACTAAGGGTTGACAGCGGCGGTGTAATCAGGTAGCAGAATGCTTTTTTATTGGAACGCCCCACCCTACCCCGCAACTGGTGCAGGTCACTCAGTCCGTAGTTTTCGGCATGGTTGATAATCATTGTGTTGGCATTGGGAATGTCAAGTCCCGACTCGATGATGGTGGTTGCCACCAGCACATCGTAATCGCCGTTAATAAAACCCAGCATCACTTTTTCCAGTTGGTGACCTTCCATCTGGCCGTGACCAACAGCGGTTGAAACGCCCGGCACAATCCGTTTGATGGTGTTTTCTACCTCAATAATGTTTTGTACCCGGTTATGAATAAAAAACACCTGTCCGTTGCGTGCCACTTCATATAAAATGGCCTCACGGATGAGCTGCTCGTTAAATCCGTGCACCTCGGTAATAATGGGATAACGGTTGGGCGGCGGCGTTTGAATGATGGACAAATCGCGGGCGCCCATCAGCGAAAACTGCAAAGTTCGCGGAATGGGCGTGGCAGTCAGTGTTAATGTATCCACATTTACTTTCAACCGTTTCAATTTTTCTTTTACCGAAACCCCAAATTTCTGCTCCTCGTCGATAATAAGCAGTCCCAGGTCTTTGAATTTTACATCTTTGCTCACCAGCCTGTGTGTACCGATTAGGATGTCCACTTTCCCGGAAGCCACGTCGGCAAGGGTTTGTTTTATTTCGGCAGCAGATTTAAACCGGCTAATATATTCCACACGCACCGGAAAATCGGAAAGCCGTTCCGAAAATGTTTTGTAGTGCTGCAATGCCAGAATGGTAGTTGGTACCAGCACCGCCACCTGCTTGCTGTCGGTTACGGCTTTAAACGCTGCCCGGATGGCCACTTCGGTTTTACCGAAACCCACATCGCCGCAGACCAGCCTGTCCATGGGTATTAGTTTTTCCATATCTTCCTTCACGGCAGTGGTGGCTTTTTCCTGGTCGGGCGTGTCTTCGTAAATGAATGAAGCCTCCAACTCGGTTTGCAGGTACGAGTCGGGCGAAAAGGCGAATCCTTTTTCGGCCAGACGTTCGGCATACAGGGAAATCAACTCTTTGGCAATGTCTTTCACCTTATCCTTGGTGCGGTTTTTCATTTTTTGCCAGGCGCCGGTGCCCAGTTTGTTCAGTGTGGGTTCGGATCCATCCTTCCCTTTGTATTTTGAAATGCGGTGAAGCGAGTGAATGTTCACCAGCAGCGAATCGTTGTTTTTGTAAACCAAACGAATAGCTTCCTGCATTTTGCCGTTGGTTTCGGTGCGAACCAGCCCGGCAAATTTCCCAATACCGTGATCGATGTGTACTACGTAATCGCCGGGGTGCAGCATACTCAGCTCCTTCATGGAAATGGCTTCGCGCTGGGCTTTCCGGGTTTTCAGTTTAAACCGGTGGTAGCGTTCAAAAATCTGGTGGTCGGTGTAGCAGCAAATTTTCAGGTCGTGATCCACAAAACCTTCGTGTAGCGTAAAATATACCGGTTTGAAATGCACGGTTGCTTTAATGTCGCGAAAAATAGCCTGCAACCGTTCTATTTGCTTTTCCTGGTTCGAAAGAACAAAAACCTCGTATCCATCGTTTTGGTGTTCTTCCAGATTTTCGCCCAGTAAATTGAAATTTTTATTGAAAACCGGCTGACGGGCGTAAGAGAATTTAAAAATCGAATCCGGTTCGAAACAAAGGTCGGTGCCCCAGTCGCAAACGGTTTTGGGTTGCAGTTGTTTTTTTAATGTATCGCCTGTAACAATTCTCTCCGGCAAATTTTCCTCTTCGGCTTTGGCCAGAATGGTCTGCCGGTGCACATCGTTTACCTGGTGAAAACACTGATTCAGGTTGTCGCCAAAATAAAGTGTATTTTCAGGAAGAAACTCAAAAAGCGAAACCCGGCTGCCTTCCAGTTTTTCGTTTTGAATGTTGGGGATTATGGTTATCTTTTGGAACGTTTCCTTTGAAATCTGATTGTCTATATTGAAACTGCGGATGGATTCCACCTCGTCGCCAAAAAAGTCGAGTCGGTAAGGATCTTCGTTAGAGTAGGAAAAAACATCCACAATACTTCCTCTCACCGCAAACTGGCCGGGTTCATAGACAAAATCCACCCGCTCGAAACCGTATTCATACAAAAATTCGTTAATAAACTCGATGGAAATTTTATCGCCGGTGGCTACCTGTAAGGTGTTTAACTCCAGGTTAGTTTGCGAAATCACGGTTTCAATCAGCGCTTCGGGGTAAGTGACCACTATGTTAGTGGTTTCGTTGTCGCGCAACTTGTTTAGCGTTTCGGTCCTCTGGACAATGTTTTCCTGCTCAGGCTGACCGTATTGAATGGAGCGTTTGTACGATGACGGAAAAAACAGAGTGATTTCCCCAAGTCCCAGGTTATTCAGGTCGTTGAAAAAATAGGCGGCTTCTTCTCGGTCGTTGAGCAACAGTAACATGTTTTGGTTGAGTGCCTGATACAGATTGGCTGTTAAAATGGTTTTGGCAGAGCCAATAATTCCGTGCAGGTGGATTTTTTCACCCGGGGGGGCAGCGAGTTTTTTTGCCAGTTCGGCAAAATGTTTCTGCCCCTTAAAGTATTTGAGAAACGTTACAGGTTCCAAATTTCTCGGAAAATTTTGGCAAAAATAAGAAGAATGGATGAAAAGGTGACTGATGTGCTCATTTTGTTTGGGTTGAAGAAAAAAAACAAAATGTGACCACGTGTAGATAAAACACTATTTGCACGTGTATTGAATTTGTATTAAATTTACACTATAAAATTCACTAATTGGAGGAGTGTTAAATGAATACAAAACTGACACTGACTATTGAGCAGTCAGTTATTGAGAAAGCCAAAAAATATGCCTCAGAAAAAGGAAGAAGTCTGTCTGATATTATTGAGAACTACCTGAAAGTGATTACGAAAGAAGAAGAAAAAAAGGATATTGAATTAACACCATTGGTAAAATCATTAAAAGGGTCTTTTAAAGCTCCCAAAAACTTCGATTATAAAAGTGAAATTTCAAAAAATCTTGCAAAGAAATACCTTTAAATAATGAAAAGAGTTCTTGTTGATACCGATGTTATTCTGGATTTCTTTTTTGACAGAAAACCTTTTTCAGATGAAGCTGCCAGAATTTTGGCTCTTTGTGAATCAGGAGACATTGCAGGATATGTAACTTCTGTAATTATAAGCAATGTTTATTATTTGCTGAGACAAACTGCCCGGCATCAAAAAGTTATCGAAAAACTTAATCAATTGATTTCCATAGTAGAAGTCCTGATCACTGACAAAGAAATAATAAAAACAGCTCTCAGTTCAAGTTTCAAAGATTTTGAAGACGCTTTGCAAAACTACTCTGCTGAAATAAGTGGGGATATTGATGTTATTATTACCCGGAATATCAAGGATTTTAAAAACAGCAGGTTAGGAGTAATGACTCCGGAGAATTACTTAAAAATAAAGATTGCAGAACAGAAATGAACTCAACCTCATCTAAAAAAGACCTCCCCAAATTCGGAATTGCCCTGAGCGGTGGTGGGGCACGCGGAATTGCACACATTGGCGTTTTCCAGGCACTGGAAGAATTTGGAATTAAACCGCAAGTGGTTTCCGGTACCAGCATGGGCGCTATTGTTGGCGTATTTTATGCCGCCGGCTATTCCCCCAAAGAAATGTTAAAAATTCTGGTGGAGCGTAAATTCCATAAAATGATTAACTGGCACAGGCCGTTCAGCGGATTAATTGATATTGGACAAGTGAAAAAAGTAATGGCCGAAATGATTGGGGATGATGACTTTTCCTCGCTTAAAATGCCGTTTTACTGTGCCGTTACCAACCTGAACAGCGGCCTGGAAGAGATTAAATCGGAAGGAAAATTGTTTCAGTGGGTGATGGCGTCTGCCTCCATTCCCGTGGTTTTTGAACCGCAGATTATTGACGGACAAACTTATGTTGACGGCGGTTTGCTAAACAACCTGCCTGCCGAAGCCATCCGCGAAAAATGCCAGGTTTTAATTGGCGTTCATGTAAACCACAACGGGCCAGAGGAAGAGGTAAAGGGATTGAAAGCCATTGCCGAACGCGCTTTCAGGCTGGGCATTGCGCAAAATGTGGAGGACAGCAAACGCATTTGCGATTTTGTAATTGAACCGCCTGAGGCACGAAATTACAGCACCTTTGCCTTCAATAAAGTTGAAGAAATTTACCAGGTGGGTTACGATACCACGGTGAAACAAATTATGAAACTTTTTGAAGACATAGATTTGGAAAAAGTAAGGGAACTGAAAAAAAATAAAAAGGAAGATAGCTGATACCATAGGCTGAGGTATCAGCTATCAACTTTAATGAGAATACCTGGAAATGATTTGGCAGAATTGTAGTCTGCAATTCCGGGCAAAACATTACCGATTTAAAACCTACAGTTCCCTGACGTTAAGATTCCGCCATTTCACTTTAATCCCTCCACCGGAATGAATCTGCAGAGCAATAGAACCTTTTCCTTCAGCAATTTTTTCGTCGTTAATGTCAACCATTTGCTGACCGTTAAGCCAGGTAGTAACATGTCCGCCCTCAGCGCGGATTTTTAATTTGTTCCATTCACCCATTTTCAGGATATCTTCCTTTTCATCGGGGATTTGAACCAGCCAGCCGCGTCCGTACGATTCGTAAATTCCGCCGGTATCGTGGTTTGGCGGCGCCACTTCCACCTGCCAGCCGCTCACTTTGGTGCCTTCAAAAGTAGAACGGAAAAACACACCGCTGTTGCCGTCGGCTTCCTGTAAAAATTCCACTTCCAGTTCAAAATCATCGTAAAATTTTTCGGTGGAAAGGTATCCGTATTCAGCATCCGGTCCGCTTTCGCATATCAACAGTCCATCTTCCACATACCATTTTTCGGTACCGTGAATTTTCCAGCCATCGAGGTTCTTCCCGTTAAACAACGATTTCCATTCGCCGTTGCCGGCAAAAACAGTAGCGTTTAAAAAAACAGCCAGCAATAATAATCCTAACTTATTCATATTCAATATATTTTAATATTATTAGTTTCCTCCTCCAAGTTCCTTTTTCAGCAAATTCACATTATTCTGCAAACGGGTAATGGTTTCATCTTTTTCATTTAATTGACTTTTAAGGGTATTTATTTCTTCTCTCAAATTTACAAGTTGTTGTTCCAGGCCGGCCCGTTCCTTCTCTCCTCTCTCTTTTTCCCGTTCCAGCGAAGCTATTTGGTCGGTAAGTGCATTAATACGAACATTCCGGTCGCTAAGCGTATTGCTCTGACTGGACATTTCTTTTTCCAATCCGGCAATTTGCCGTTCCAGCGAGCGTATGGTGTTTTCCCTTTCCTGTAAGGTTTCAGAAAGCCGTTCGCGTTCAAAACCATAGGTAAAATTTCTTTCCTGAAGTGATTCTTGTTGTTCCTGGAGTTGATCATTTAAACCCGCAATTTCTTTATTCAGGTTATCGATGTACTGATCTTTTTCCGCGTTACTTTCCATCAGTTCATTTTTCATGGTTTCAAAATCAGCAATCATGGCTTTTATGCGATCTGCACGTGCATTATTTTCAGATGTAAGCTCCCGAACCTGCTCTTCAGCCTGCAAACGGCCATTTTCCATTTCGGTAAATTTCTTTTTCGAAACACAGGAACTGAAAAATATAGAAAACGTAGCAAAAAAAATTATCAATTGTTTTGGATTCATATTTTTTGATTTTGAGCAAATATAACAAATAATAAAACGGTATTGTAACGTTATTATTGAAGCGGGTAATATCATTTTATTACTTTTAGTGCAAAATTTAAAACAATGAACAGATACTTTCTCATATTGCTTTCGCTGGTTTTCTCTTATTCTGTATGGGCACAAACTGACACACGGGTTGCCCAAAACATTAAAGGAAAGGTGATTAATCTAATTACCAACGAAGCAGTTGCCTATACAAACATTGGAATTGAAGGCACTTTTTACGGAACGGCCAGTGATGCTGACGGAAATTTCGAACTTAAAATTCCTGAGGAGATGGTATCCAAAAAAATCTATTTTTCATCTCTGAGCTTTATGAACGATACCTTCCCGGTCAGTTCTCTTTTCGAAAAAGAATTTAACATTATAAAACTGGAACCTCAGTCGTATGATATTGAAAACATAGATGTTGCTGCACAATCCCGCGTACTTTTACGGATTTTAAGAATGGCATCTGAAAATACACCCTACAACTTTTTGGGTGGACCGTTTAATTTGGCCTGTACGTTTGAAAATGAAAAAACTATTGATGACACCACAAACGTTTCCGAAAAAGCCAGAGTGATGATTTACGATCGGAATGGTTACCGGCAGCCCTCAAAAACGGATGCATTTAAAATGCGCAAGTACGAAATAACCAAACAAAATCCGGATTACAGTTTTGCCACCGGAACAACCAATTTCGATGAGTTGCTCGAACTCGATTGGGTGCGGTCTGCAACTTCGGTTTTGAATCCGGCCATTATAAACCAGTTTGAGTTGGCACTCCAAGACGAGACCGAATTGGATGGCAGTCCGGTTTGGGTTATTTCTTTTAATCAGGAAGAACCTACACTTGCCGGATCACAAGACTTCCATGCCACTTCTTTTGAAGGGAAGATTACCATTTCCAAAGAAGATTATTCGGTTAAAAAGATTGAAGGTTCAGGTGTTTCCGAAAAGCACAACCGTCAGGGAAAATCATTGGCAGTGGGTAATTCCAATACCAATTTCTATGAAAATGTGGTGTACGATTTTGAAATAACCTTTGCTAATCTTGTTCCGCAGGAAATCTCTTTGAACAAAAATTACAGGTTCAACGGACAAAAAATAGAAGAAAGTTCACGTTTAATCGTTGAGCAGGTGCAAACTGCCAGCGTAAAAGAAATTACTTCGAGAGATTATTTCGCCGAATGATTATTTTTCGGCTTTAAAAAGTTCATCTTCTGTAACTACCTTAACAGCAATACTGTCCTTTAACGTTTTGCTGATGGCATTGTAAGGCGCAACAATAACTTCATCACCCTCACCAAGGCCTTCGGTAATTTCAATGCTCACGTTATCCTGAATGCCGGTTTTTACCGGAAGCTGCCATGCACGGCCATCTTTGTGAAGAAAAACCACTTCGGTTCGTTCGTCGGTTTTAGATAGTCCGGATTCGATTCCGGCAGTTAGTTCTTCCTCTGTTTTTTCATCCAATACGCGGGTGGTAACGGCGGCAATGGGCACCGAAATCACATTTTCGCGGGTGTTGGTTAAAATATCCACCGTGGCCGACATTCCGGGACGAAACGGATATAATTTCCGCGAAGTTGAATCGATTAAATCGGCATACGATTCGTGTAAAAGCAAAACCTTCACATCGAAATTTGTCACCTGATCGGCAGTTGTGCCGGAAACCTTTGCAGAGTTGGCAATTTCAGTCACTACTCCTTTAAACTTCCGGTTGAGGTAAGCATCAACTTCAACGAGTGCAGTATCATTCAAAGTTACTTTTACAATATCATTTTCATTCACTTCAGCCTGAACTTCCATTCGGTCGAGGTCGGCTACAACCATCATTTCGGTACCAATCATCATACTGGTACCTACCACACGTTCGCCTTTTTCCACATTCAAGGCAGAGATGGTTCCCGGAATAGGTGCAAAAATGCGGGTTTTAATTAGCTGTTCCCGTGCTTCTTCTACCGAAGCCTCGGCACTTTTTACTGAAAATTCAGCCGCGCGCACTTCTGACTGGGCAACTTTAAAGGCTGCTTCGGCCGATTCAAATTCTGAAACAGGGATGGTGCTGGTATCAAACAGTTGTTTTGCCCGCTTAAATGCCAGTTCGCGTTCAATTTGCTGGGCTTCGGCTTGTGCCAGTCTGGCCTTTGAAGAATTTAATGAAGCTTCTGCCCGGTTCAATGCCGAAATGTACATATCGGGTTTAATAACGCACAACGGATCGCCTGCCTTTACCTGGTCTCCTTCAGCAACATAAAGTTCAATTATTTCGCCGGAAACATCGGGACTGATTTTCACTTCGGTTTCGGGCTGAATTTTACCGTTGGCGGTTATAAATTCTGTAATGGTCTTACTTTCCACTTTTTGAGTAGCAATACTAATGGCGAATTCCTCTCCAATCCAGCCGGCTTTTTTGCCAACAACAAGAAAAACAACAATTAAAACCAGAAGTACGATGGCAATGGGCAACAGTTTTTTCTGTTTCATTTTACGCAATTTTGTTTCATTGGTAAAACAAGTTACAGAAAAATTACACTGTTGCAGGCAAATAAAAACATTACTCTTTTACAAGCATTCGGGCTGTAAGCCGGCTGTGCTGTTCCAGGTAAATGTCTTTTTCCTTTACCATCCAGTCGAGCACCTCTTCGGTGTAGTGTCTGATGGTAATCAGCGTTAGTCCGGTATTGTAGCGTAACGTGTAGTAAGGTGACAATTCCTGCATCAGCCAGTCCCAGTCGGCCTCCTGACCGTCGAGAACCAGGTTCAGGTCGATAGCCGATTGTTGCATCAGGGTCACTTTCACCCGGTTTTCTATTAAAAAATTTACCACCCGGTCAATGTCTTCAATGCTGATGAAAGAAAAATCTTTAGGCGAAAGTGTGATAAGTACCTGGTGTTCGCGCAGGATAAAAATGGGCGGCAACTGAATTTTGTGATCAATTTCGTGAATAACTGTTCCCGCATCATCAGGAGCCAAAAAAGATTTCACATACAACGGAATACCTTTATTATGCAACGGTTTCATGGTTTTGGGGTGAATAATTTTCGCCCCCGAATGGGTCATTTCCACTGCTTCGCGGTAAGAGAGCGAATCTATTTTTGAAGTACCGGCCATCTTTTTAGGGTCGGCACTTAAAACACCGGGCACATCTTTCCAGAATGAAACACTTTCGGCATTTAAAACATTACCAATTATGGCCGCCGTAAAGTCAGAGCCTTCCCTGCCGAGTGTAGTCGTTATATTGGCCGGAGTTGAACCAATAAATCCTTGCGTAATGTATAAGTTATTGTCAATAAAAGTGAAGGTTTCCTTACAAAATTCTTCGGTCAGTTCCCAGTCGATGTTGGCATCGCGGTATAAATCGTCGGTTCGTATCACTGTTCTTGCATCAATCCACTGGTTAACCTTTCCGCTGGCATTCAAAAACTCACTTACAATGCATGTGGAAACCAGTTCTCCAAAGCAAATGATCTGGTCGTATTCAAAATTATAATCGAGCGATGGTTTTTTTTCAAGTTTCTCTTCCAGATCGTCAAACTGCTCCAAAACCAGTGCCGGTGTTTTCCCCTCACCAAAAAGCTGATTACAAATTTCGGTGTGGTAATTTTTGAATTCACTAAAAATCTCCCATTTACTATTATTTTTTTCAAAATAAGCCCTTACAAGGGTTTCCAGCAAATCGGTGGTTTTTCCCATGGCAGATATAACCACCACTAAATTCTCGTCATACCTGTTTAATATTTTCCCGAGATTCCTTACTGCATCGGCATTTTTTACAGAAGCCCCTCCAAACTTGAATACTTTCATTTTAATTCGTTTTGAAAATTTTAGCAAAATAAAGAATTATTACGAAACCCATTAATTCAATTTTCTCATTTCTGGTTGTTCAGTCAAAAAATAGTAATTTAGAGGTTTTTCTAATAATAACTTGGATTGACTATGGATATTTCAACAAAAGTAAAATTAAACAATGGTGTGGAAATGCCCTGGCTTGGGCTGGGTGTTTTCAGGGCCGAAGACGGACAGGAAGTTGAAAATGCCGTGGTGGCCGCATTAAAGCACGGCTACAGAAGCATTGACACAGCGGCTGTTTACGACAATGAAAAAGGAGTAGGTACTGGTATCAAGAACAGCGGAATTCCGCGTGAAGATATTTTTCTTACCTCGAAAGTATGGAACAGCGACCAGGGATACAAAACCACGCTGGAAGCTTTTGAAAAAAGTCTGGACCGGCTGCAGACCGACTTCCTCGATTTGTACCTCATTCACTGGCCCAAAGGAAAACTTTCGGTGGAAACCTGGAAAGCCATGGAAGAATTGTACGAAAAAGGGTTAATCAGAGCCATTGGTGTAAGTAATTTTCTGGTACACCACCTTAAGGAATTTTTACCTGAATGTAAAGTAGTTCCGGCAGTAAACCAGGTGGAATTTCATCCTGAACTCATTCAACCGGAATTGCTGGAATACTGCAAGGAAAAGGGAATTCAGCCCGAAGCCTGGAGCCCGATTATGAAGGGAAAAGTGTTGAACATTCCGGTGCTTCAGGCGCTGGCGGCCAAATACCAAAAAACTCCCGTGCAAATTGTGTTGCGCTGGGATATACAAAAAGGAGTGGTGACCATTCCCAAATCAGTGAAACCGCAACGAATCATTTCAAATTCAGATATTTTCGATTTTGAACTTACCGATGAAGACATGGCTAAAATAGACCGGCTGGACAAAAATCATCGCATTGGTTTCCATCCTGATCATATCCCCTTTTAAAAACCAAAAGATTAAAAACAACCGCAAAACCAACTAAATGAAGAACATTTTGTTTTTTGTGCTCCTGTTCTTTGTAATGGCAGGCAATTCCCAAATTCAAAAAAATAATCAAAGCCAGCTCACCATTGAGCAAATTATGCAGGCGCCTGAAAAATGGATTGGCGCTTCACCCGAGGAAATATTCTGGAGCGAAATAAACAACGCCATCTTTTTTAACTGGAACCCGAAACAGGACACGCTGGCTTCGTTGTACAGGTATTCGCTGAAATCGAAAAAGATTCAAAAAGTTCCGTTGAAAGAAAAAGTGAAAGTTTCTTCAGGTGGAAAATATAATTCAGACCGAACCAAAAAGGTGGTTGTCCGAAACGGAAATATTTTTTTACTCGATCTGCAAAAAGAAACAGAAAAACAACTCACCAACTGGCTGGAGCAAATTTCATCCGTGCAATTTGCGTTGGACGATACACACATTTCATTTATGAAAAATCAGAATCTGTTTGTTTTGAATCTGGAAAGCGGAACTATCAGGCAGGTAACGCATTTTGTAAATGAAGAAGAAAAAACAGAAAAGGAAAGCAAAGGCCAGGAGAAATGGCTTGAAAACCAGCAAATTGAACTTTTCGAGGTTTTAAAAGAAAAGAAAGCCAAAGAAAAAGCCAGGGAAAACCGGCGCGAACTGGAAAAACCAGAGCTACCCGAAAAAATATTTCTGGGAAAAAACAGGTTGCAAAGTGCATCGCTTTCACCAACGGGTAATTTTGTAATTTATACCACCGGCAAAAATTCACAGGAATTAACCAATACATCGGTTACACATTGGGTTACTGAATCGGGTTACACCGAAGAGAAAGGTGCCCGTGCCAAGGTTGGCAGCGCTGAAACAAAAGTGGAAATGAGCATTTTCGATGTCAAAAACAACCAAAAAATAAACATTAAAACTTCATCCATTCCCGGGCTCAAAGATTTGCCGGATTACCTTTCGGATTACCCGGAGAAAATGCCCCAAGACAGTTCGGAAATCAAAGAGCGGAAATTTAACCTGCTGGGGCCGGTTTGGAACGAAACCGAAGATTTGGCCGTGGTGGTAGCCCTGGCGCACGACAATAAAGACCGCTGGATTTTACTGCTCGACCCGGCAATCGGCACCATGGAACTGCTCGACCGCCAGCGCGACGAAGCCTGGATTGGCGGTCCCGGAATCGGGGGATGGGGATCATCAACCGGAACAATCGACTGGCTTTCTGACGGCAAATCGGTGTGGTTTCATTCCGAAGAATCGGGTTACTCCCATTTGTATGCAGTGAATATCGAAACCCAAAAGAAAAAAGCACTTACTTCCGGGAAATTTGAGGTCTTCGATGCGTTTCTTTCCAACGATAAAAAACACTTTTATTTTACCGCCAACAAAGTGCATCCCGGCGTAAAACATTTATACAAAATGCAGGTTGAAGGCGGCGAACTGACGCAAATTACATCCCTGGAAGGAAACAGTGATGTTAAACTTTCGCCCGATGAAAAGTACCTGGCCATCCGATACTCGTATGCCAACAAACCCTGGGAGTTGTACCTGCAGGAAAATAAACCGGGTGCTGCTGCAATTCAGGTTACACATTCTACCACGCCTGAATTTGATGAATACGACTGGCGCATTCCGGAGTTTATCACTTTCGAAGCGGAAGACGGAGCTGAAGTTCATGCGCGGCTTTACCGCCCTGAAAATCCGCAACCAAAAGGACCGGCAGTTATTTTTGTGCACGGCGCCGGGTACCTGCAAAACGCCCACAAATGGTGGAGTCAGTACTTCCGCGAATACCAGTTTCACAATTTTTTGGTGGATAATGGCTACACCGTGCTCGACATCGATTACCGCGGCAGTGCAGGCTATGGCCGCGACTGGCGCACAGGAATTTACCGGCACATGGGCGGCAAAGACCTTTCAGACCATGTGGACGGCGCAAAAATGCTGGTTGAGAAATATGACGTTTCACCAAATAGAATTGGAATTTATGGTGGTTCCTACGGCGGCTTTATTACACTGATGGCGATGTTTACCGAACCCGGTGTATTTGCTGCCGGAGCTGCTTTGCGTTCGGTTACCGACTGGGCGCACTACAACCACGGCTACACCTCCAACATTCTGAACACACCGGTGGAAGACAGCATTGCGTTTGTGCGCAGCTCGCCCATCTATTTTGCGGAAGGACTGCAGGGCGCTCTGCTGATGTGCCACGGCATGGTGGACGACAATGTGCAGTTTCAGGACATTGTGCGCCTCACACAACGCCTCATTGAACTGGGCAAGGAAAACTGGGAACTGGCCGTTTACCCGGTGGAACCGCACGCGTTTACCGAACCCACAAGTTGGGTGGATGAATACAAACGGATTTATAAGTTGTTTGAGGAGAATTTGAAAGAATAAGCAGGTAACAATATGTATTTTTTAACACTGAAAAATGGGTTTCACCTCAGCAAACAAAATATTGACAGAGTTGAATTTCGAGTTGATTTGAATTTGGTGGTATGAAATAGTTGAGGAGTACGGAGACACTTCACTATCAAGATATAACAAACCTTGAAGCGAAAGAAGAAGTTGAACAACAGCCTAATTAACAATGTCTTGTATCGCTGTTTTGCATAGTTGTTAATTTCGGTTTAACTGCTTTTAATAATTTAAATCCTCAGTTGACAATTCAGTCCAGACTAGCTTGACCATTTTTCAATCATACTTTTTACATCATCGTTTGAAATAGTTTTACCTTCATTCGATTGTATTATGCCTTCTTCAACCTTTTCAACAAATAATAATTGTTCGATAAGCTCATCTATTGTAAACGAATCAGGAAAATTGTCAATAGATTGTCGTACAGTATCTTTTGTCAATATATCTTTAATTGTAATTAAAAACGGGTGCAGTTCTCATATTACGCAGTTAATTTTGTATAATACCTTTCAGAAAATTCATTCCAAAATCCTTTCCACCTGTTGGATTTTACGACTGTTCT